>DATHDV010000251.1:0-5697 GCA_035318845.1 Chitinophagaceae bacterium | reverse complement strand
TCCGCAACTGCCACAGGCGGTTCGGGTGGTGGCGGCTACCTCGTGGATGCACAGGGTAATATCCAATTGCATAAACTGGGATTGATCCATGCAGAAGGTATGACCAGGGCAGAACTGAAAAACAAAATACAAAAAGACATTGAACCTTATTTAAAAGACCCTGTAGTGACCGTGCGATACCTGAACCACCGGGTTTCGGTCCTGGGTGAAGTTGGACAGCCCGGAGTGATCCAAATGCCGGAAGAACGCTTATCGATCCTTGAGGTCTTGAGTTCCAGGGGTGATGTGACATCCAATGCCAAGCGAAATAATATCCTGATCATCCGGGAAACAGCCGCCGGGAAACAATTGAAAAGAATCAATCTTGAGGATCATTCTATTTTTAATTCAGAATGGTATTACTTGCAGCCTGATGATGTAGTGTACGTGGAACCGAATGATAAAAAACTGAACGAAGAAAAAAGAGGTAAGACACAGCAAACGGTTGGTTTGATCCTGACCGGAGTTTCTCTTGCCGTTATCATCCTGGACAGGATCATCAAATAAATAACCTTTCGGGGATTATGAGTGAACAGTCATTTTTTAAAGAGCGGTCCGAATCAAACCAGCTTGTACAGGTTTTGCAAAGGTATCTTCCTTTCTGGCCCCTGTTTGTTTTTACCATTGGTTTGGGTCTTACCATTTCCTGGCTTCGCCTGCGATCACAAACCCGGATCTATATGGCCGGCGCTACGGTGCTTTTAAAAGATCCTCAGAAAGGTGGTGGCGACAGCAAGGTGCTTGAAGCCCTGAATATTTTCAGCGAAAAAAAGATAGTCGAGAACGAGATCATTGTGTTGCGTTCATCTCTTTTATTAGAAAAAGTAGCGAGGGAACTGGACCTTTATGCAGCGGTATATAACCAGGGCCGCTTACGCACCGAAGAATTATATAGAAGCAATTCACCGGTCTGGTTCAGGGCCATTGATAAAGATAGTATTGGAGGCGGAGGTAAGTTTTATTTCAGTGTTGACTGGAAAAAGAATTCCATAAAAATAAAGAACCAGGTCATTCCTTTCGATTCAACTATTACGATTGGTAATACGACTTATCGTGTTGTTCCCAATCCTGACTATGCCCGGAATTTAACCGGGAAAAATTATTATGTCGTATTTAATACGGTGGAAGGCGCTGCCGGCGCCATTGCCGGCGGACTCCGGGCCAATGCTATCTCTAATGTGTCCACTGTACTGGAACTAAAAATGGAAACACCGGCCCCGGAAAAGGGAATTGATGTTTTGAACAAACTGTTTGAAGTCTATAACAATGAGGCTATTGAAGAAAAGAACCAGATCTCCGAAAGAACACTTCAATTCATCGAAGACCGGCTGAACCTGGTGGTCGGACAACTGGATTCCGTGGAGAAAAATATAGAAACCTATAAAAAAACGCAAGGGGTGTATGACCTGAGCAGCCAGGCATCTCTCTATTTAGATAATGTTCGTGATCTTGACAAGCGCGGCAGTGAAGTAGAGATCCAGCTCGATGTATTAAAAGAAGTTAAGAATTATATCAATAATAAAGGTAAGAAACCGGGTACGGTACCTTCCCAATTGATGGTCAATGATCCGGTTTTAGCGGGCTTATTGGATAAGTTATATAGTGCGGAATTCCAATTGGATAAGATCCGCAGCATTAACGGGGAAAAAAGCGATGCCGTGTTATTAGCCGAAGAGGGAGTGAGAAGGATAAAAAATGATATCGGTGAGAATATCAATAATATTGAAACAAGTTTACGATCCATAAAGAATAATATCAATTCAGGGATATCCATGAACAGCGGCCAGTTAAGCCAGGTGCCAAGGAAAGAAAGGGGCTTGCTTGATATCAGCCGCCAGCAAGCCATCAAAAACAATATTTATATTTTCCTCTTACAGAAAAGGGAAGAGACCGCTTTATCATCTGCGGGAACCACACCCGATCTGCGGGTATTGGAAAAAGGAAGGGCATGGGGACCTGTCAAACCTATCGCTAAGAAATTTTATATGACAGGCATCCTGCTGGGTTTACTGGCTGCCATCGTTTTTGTTTTGCTGAAGGAAAGTCTTAACCGGAGAATATTATTCCGTTCAGATATCGAAGAAAAAACAAACGTACCGGTACTGGGCGAGATCATGCAAACCCAGACAAAGGATCCGATCGCTATCAGTGAAGGTAAAAAGACGGTCATCGCCGAACAGTTCAGGGCCTTAAGGACCAACCTTGCTTTTATGGGTCTGAATGAAAATCAAAAAACACTATTGGTCACTTCCAGTATTTCCGGCGAAGGGAAAAGCTTTATCGCTATGAATCTTGCCATGAGTCTTACCCTGAATGGTAAGAAAGTGGCGTTGATGGAAATGGACCTGCGGAAACCTAAACTGAGTAAGTATTTTGGGCTAAGCAGGGATCCGGGAATTACCAATTACCTGATCGGTAAAGCTACTATCGACGAGATCATTAAAACAACTGAATATCCTAACCTATATGTTGTTTCATCTGGCCCCATTCCCCCTAATCCAACCGAATTGATCAGTTCCGAAAATTTTAAAGAAATGATCGGGATACTGAAGGAGAGATTTGATTACCTGATCATTGATTCAACACCTATCGGTTTGGTCACCGATTCCCAGTTGCTGGGTCCTTATGCAGATACCACCATGTATATTGTGCGACACAACCTTACTCCCAAAGTTTACCTGCGTTTGATAAATGATCTGTACCAGCATAAGAAATTCAATAATATGTCCATTGTATTTAACGGTTTAAAACGGAGAGGTTTTTCTTTTTTAAATTATGGTTATAGCTATGGTTATGGTTCCGGTTATGGAGTTGATGGGAATGGTTATTATTCCAGCGACGATGGCAACAAAGGCTGGTGGAATGGATGGGGACTGCTGTGGAAAGCGAAAAAGTTTTTTAAGAAGAAGTAATGTGGTTATGGATCAGCAGTTGACAGCGTGGATGCTATTAAAACGAAGAAGCTTTTACGATATTATAAGGAAGTTATTGTGTACAGGGCTGTTCCCTGTACCCGCTTCCATTTAATTAAAAGCGACCTGTTCTTATTTCCTGGTTGCATATCTTCTATGTGACTGAGGATAGCGAAGCTTTGCCGGCCCCCGGCCCCGCCCCCGGGAAATCTCCTTTTGCAGGAAGAGTCTGACCCCCTAAAGGGGGAGATTGGAGAACCCTGAATGGCCCACAGGAAAGTTTTATGAACCTTAGTGCCCTTTGTGGGTCGTTGTGTCCTTTGTGGTCCTCATTTTTTAGTAACACAAAGAGCACAAAGGAGGCACGAAGAACCTGCCTACCGGCAGGCAGGCACAACGGTATAGTTAGATCTCAATAAACGGATAGTCACTTAAATAAAAAATAATAGTGAATTCAACCGATAAAATATATATCGCCGGTCATGGCGGACTGGTCGGCAGTGCCATACTGAGACTTTTGCAACAGAAGGGTTTTACCAATATCATTACAAGGTCATCCGGGGAGATGGACCTTCGCAACCAGGAAGCGGTGAGGATTTTTTTTGAAAAAGAGAAACCTCAATATGTGTTCCTCGCTGCTGCTAAAGTGGGTGGCATCATCGCCAACAATACTTATCCTGCTGAATTCATTTATGATAACCTGATGATGGAATCCAATATCATTCATGAATCATACAGGAACGGTGTAAGCAAATTAGTTTTTTTAGGCAGCAGTTGCATTTATCCCAAATTGGCGCCGCAACCTTTAAAGGAAGAATACTTATTATCCGGTTACCTGGAACCAACCAATGAAGCCTACGCACTGTCAAAGATCGCCGGCATCAGTTTATGTCAATCCTATCACAGGCAATACGGTTGCCGTTTTATCTGCGTAATGCCAACGAATCTTTATGGGCCGGGAGACAACTATGATCTTCAAAATTCTCATGTATTACCGGCGCTGATCCGCAAATTTCATGAAGCAAAAATAAAAGGAGAAGATAAAGTAACCGTATGGGGAAGCGGTAGCCCCCGCCGTGAATTTTTGCATGTGGATGACCTGGCCAATGCCTGTTTTTTCCTGATGCAGGAATACGAAAAACCGGAGATCATCAATATCGGTTTGGGAAAAGATTATACGATCGCTGAATTAGCAGCAGTGATAAAAGAGATCACAGGGTTTACAGGTGATCTTGTTTTTGATAAAAGCAAACCCGATGGCACTCCCCGCAAATTACTGGATGTTGAAACGATCAATGCCCTGGGCTGGAAGGCTGCTATTGAGTTGGAAGATGGGATCAGGGCTGTATATTCAGATTTTGTTGATCGTTACCAGTTCTATATTTCGGATAAGTCAAAAGTAAAAAGTCAAAATTGAAAAGTAAAAATTGAGAAGACTCCGGTTTTTGATTTTTTACTTTTTACTTTTTACTTTTTCATTCATGTGCAGGATCGCCGGCATACTAAATCCTTCTCTTCCCATTACTGAATTGCAGGCATTGGTAAAAGAAATGTGCCGGATCCTGAAACACGGAGGCCCCGATGATGAAGGTTTTTATACTTGTGCGGAACAGCATCTTGTATTGGGAAACCGCCGCTTGTCTTTGATCGACCTTTCATCTGCCGGGCATCAGCCCATGTCTTATGCTGATGAGCGGTATTGGATCACATATAACGGTGAACTTTATAATTATCCTGAGTTAAAGAGTGAATTGATCGCAGCAGGCTATCATTTCAAGACTGCCAGCGATACAGAAGTAATACTCGCCGCCTTTGCCGCATGGGGCATCAATGCATTCAGGCGTTTCAATGGCATGTTCGCTTTTGCACTCTGGGATCAACAGGAGTCCGGCATTTATTTAGTAAGAGATGCATCCGGTATCAAGCCGCTTTATTTTGCTATTACAAAAGAAGGTCTTGCCTTTGCATCAGAACTCCGGGCTTTTGATCCATTGCCATACTTACAGGAGAAAAATAAAAACTGGCCTGTATACCTGCTGGCTTACGGGCACCTGCCCGAACCTGTAACCACACTTAAAGAAGTAAGACCTTTGCCAAAAGGATGCTTTCTTCGTTACGGGACAGCAACCGGTAAATGGGATATATCCTCTTTTGCTTTTTATAATTATAAAGAGGAAATAACCGACCGGGAAGAAGCAAAAAAACTTATCAGGGATTGCCTGCAAAGATCCGTGCAACGGCATTTGCTGAGTGATGCACCTATTGGAGTTTTTTTGAGCGGTGGCCTCGACTCTTCCATCGTTGCCATGCTCGCTGCAAAACTTCACCGGTCAACTTTAAAAACATTGTCCATTGTTTTTGATGAAGTCAAATATTCTGAAAAAAAATACCAGGACATCGTATTAAAACAACTGCAATGCCCCAACAGGCAGCAGGTACTCAATGAAAAAGAATTCCATGAGAATTTCCCCGGTATCATTAAAGCCATGGACATGCCCGGTTGTGATGGCATCAATACCTGGTTCATCAGTAAGTATGCAAAGGAAGCCGGGTTAAAAGCGGTATTGTCGGGTGTGGGCGGCGATGAATTATTCGGCGGCTATCCTTCTTTCTCGAGGATCAATGCAGTGAATAAAATTGATGGTCTTCCAACTGTATTATTAAAAGCCGGTCGCTATGCAGGCTCCAAAAGATTACGCCGTCTTGCCTACCTGGGTCTTGGCGGCGTTAAAGGAACTTATCTTTT
>DATHDV010000250.1:0-23156 GCA_035318845.1 Chitinophagaceae bacterium | reverse complement strand
TCAGCAACAGGCAGAAGAAGGTATCAAAATATTAAAACAATATGTTGATACTTTATTAGTCATCAGTAATGATAAATTGCGTCACCAGTTTGGTAATTTAAAAATGCGTGAAGCATTTGAAAAAGCAGATAACGTTTTGGCAACGGCTGCCAGGTGTATTACTGAAGTGATCAACAGCACCGGGCAGATCAATGTGGATTTTGCAGATGTATGTACTGTGATGCGTAACGGTGGTGTTGCTATATTGGGCAATGCAGCCGCAGAAGGAGAGAACCGGGCACAAAGAGCCATTGAAGAAGCATTAAACTCCCCGTTACTGAATGACAGCGAGATCAAAGGTGCCAAATGGATACTTATTAATATTAACTCAGCCACCGGTGAGCATGAGTTTACCATGGATGAAGTGGAAGTGATACAAAATTACCTGTTGTCCCAGGCGGGAGAAGATACGGATATCATCCTGGGTATGGGATACGATAATACATTGGGCAGTAAGATCGGAATTACATTGATCGCTACCGGGTTTGAGCACAAGGACCCATTTGCCAAACCAATACCGAAAAAAGAGGAACCAAAAAAAGAAGAGAAGATCATGATGGTACTGGGACAAACGGAAGAAGTGAAACCTGTTATTTCAAATGCAGAACTTCCCGCTGTACTTGAAAAAGAAATGCAGGCCATGGAAGAAGCATTGAAACCAGCTACTACAACAGATTACCTGATGCCAAAACTGGTAGAAGACCCGATAGCTATCGGGTTTCCCGTTGTGCTGGCGCCTGTTGTTGACATGACCGATATGAAAGAAGAAAGAGCCATCACCATCCATTTTGAATTACAACCCGAAGAAAAAATACTTAGTACAAATACCGTTGATAACATGTCAACAGTTGGCAAAATGTCAATTGTGGGGAAAGATGAAAGCATACATTCGACGCGGCAATTATCATCTGTTCCGGTAACAGGAAATAAAGAAAAAGAAACCGGGTTAACGCCCGGTGTTAAAGATAATAATGGTACAACCCCGGTATCTGCAACATCGGGCGGTTACCTCACCAGGCCGTCCAATATCTACGCAGAATCTAAACCAGAGGTTATAACCTCAACTACTTCTGCCGAAGAACCCGTCTCTGCACATCAACCGGCCGTCAATGAACAGGATGAACTCCTCGATTTGCAAATGCAGCTGGTAGAACGGGACGATATTCCAGCGGTGGATATGCCGTTGGTCCATCAGGCTCAGGCACCTTTGTTTCCCGAGGTTGAGGATTCTGCACTGCAGGACGAAACCGAAGAACAAAAACGTAGGGCAGCCGAACGACTTCATAAGTTGAGAAACTTATCGTTCAATGTTAACGCTGCTGACCCCAATAATGAGTTTGAGACGGTGCCGGCATATATCCGCCGCAATATGGAATTGCATACCGGCAAATCCCCGGTTGAAAATTTCTACAGCAACTACGAGGTAAAGACCGACGAGAAAAATCAAACACATATCAGCACCATCAATACATTTTTAGACGGGAATAAACCCGACTAACTCTTTTCGTTCCAATGAAGCCTTAGCATTTAGCTAGTGTTTTTTAGTTGTTCCCTCCGGTTTCTACCGGAGGGTTTTTTATGCGGGGTTTTACGTACGTCGATTTACTTTTTCTTTAAATGAGCAGGAGGTTGAGTTAAGAGTTTAAGTTTAGTGAATTGATATGAATCAAGAAAAGCATATTTTTTATTAACAAAGGATTAATTATTGAATGAAAAAACACTAATTTGAATGTCCGATCATATTTAAAACCAATTTTCACCTATGGAATATGCACCCGAACTAGTGCGGCCCCGTAGCCGCCAGGAAAAAGTCTGGCGTTCTGTTCTGGTAGAATTCCTGAGACTATTTCCCAATCATGTACTGGGTTTTTTGGATAAGATAAAAACGAATGGTGTCACTGCAAGCATCAGCAATTACGATAAAAGCAAGCTCGGTATTTTTAACCTCCTTAATTTTTTCCAGTTCATAACCGGCATGATCGTTCCCTTTATCGGGCTTTTTCATACAGATAAGATACCTCGTATGGGTTGGGTTATGGCCTGCCTTCCCGCCCTGGTCAGCCTTGTTGCATTGCTGTTGAATTCATACCGGAAATACGAGGCAGCTGTGCTTGCTTATTTTATTTTTTATCCTATTTGCATTTCTTTCAGTTATGTAAATGGATTAAGCCTGGGTGTAGAACTTTCTTTTATCCTCTACGGGATACTTTCTGTTTTCTTTATACAGGATATTGGATACATGATCTTTTCCATCTGTTTTTCTATGGTCAGTTATTTCGTTGTTTCCGTATTACTGACAGCCTATGTATATAAACTGGAGGATATTCATTACGGTGTTTATCTGATTAACGAGATACTGGCTATACTATATATATTCTTTGGACTGTACCTTATTAAGAAAGAGAATACAAGTTACAATGCTGAATTGCAGCAAACCAACCTGGAGATCCAGGAGCAAGCAAGGCGGCTGCAATCACAAACGGCAGAACTGAACCAGGCAAATTCTTTCAAGAACAAATTATTCTCTATCATTTCTCATGACCTGAAGGCGCCGCTATATGGTTTGTGTAATCTCTTTGATACGATGCAAAAACAGGATATGCCGGCCAGGCAAATAAAGCTTTTGATCCCCGATATAAAAAATGACCTGTATTATGCCCGGGGCCTTATGGAAAATTTATTACAGTGGGCTAAAAGCCAGATGCAGGCCGATCATGTAAGACCGCAGGAGATGGATATTAAGGATTGTATTGATGAAGTGCTGCATGTGTTGCATTTGCAGGCAAAATCCAAGAACATACATATTGAAAATAAAACCACCGGTTGTCTTTATGTGTGGGCGGATAAGGATATGATCAACCTCGTATTACGTAACCTTATTTCTAATGCCATCAAATTCACCAGGCCGGGTGACTCTATTTCTGTAGGTGCAGGCGAATTCACATCCATTGCAGAAATATATGTACAGGATTCCGGTGGCGGTATGACAGCTGAAGAAATTAATAAAATAAATGGCCAGGAATTTTATACTACCCATGGTACAGCACAGGAACAAGGCACCGGTCTTGGATTAATGCTTTGTAAAGAATTCCTTGTAAAAAATGGCAGCAGGCTTCGAATAGAAAGCGAACCAGGTAAGGGCAGTATCTTTTCTTTTGCATTACCCCTGTCATAACAGCGTATGGGTTCATTAACCCAACCCGAAACCGGCGAGCTGCTTTCTTAACTGGCCACTACTTCCCAATGCACAGCGGCTGTATATTTTCCGATAGTAAGATCGCCCGGATGATTCTCTAACTCAAAAGAAAGGGTTCTGTCAAACCTGTCTCCAACATTAAACGGTGGTGCAAGGGTGATAGTGTCCGATGCTACTGTAGAAAAATCATCCGCAATTACCGCGAATACATGGAATCCAATAAACTGGAAGATCATGCCCAGCGATATAGCAATAATCAACATGGCAACTGTAACAGGGCCGCCTGCTAAACCAATGATAAGGATAGCAACGCCAATGGCAACAAATGTTGCTCCCAAAACCACAAAAAAGACTTCAAGTTTCCTGGCAAGTTCAACATTGGAAATCAAATCTTTTTCAAGTAAAAACAAACCTGCTGAAGCTGTGACCGGGTCACCTACCGATCCGCCATCCAGGATAAAATTGAATATTCGTTGGTTTACGGTAGCGCTTTCGTCTTTTTTAAAATCACTGCTAAAAAAGTTTGGTGCGTCTTGCTGAACATTATTACTATCTGATGCGAAACCGGTTACACTTACTTCATCTTTGCGGACCTCACTTGTTTTCTGGCAGGAGATACTGTCAACAAAAAAAGCAAGGGTGGGATTTACAACTACTGCTGCCCGGGTTGTTGGAACTTTTTTTCCCGTTGAGTAACCGGTATTCTTTCCGGTTGAATAACCAGTGCTCTTTCCTGTCGAGTAGCCGGTATTTTTTGGACTTGCGATCTGTTCACGGGTTGCCGCTTTTATTTTGTCCAGGTCTTCTTGTGTAAGCTGTAAATTTTGTGGTACGGCAATAGCAGTTACTTGTTCAGTAATTGTTTTTACAGAAGTTAAACTTACAGAGGAAAGATCGCCATACAGTTCTTTTCTTTTGGTGGATGAAGCCTGCAGGGTAGGTTTTATCCTGTCAAATATTTTTCGCTGTTTCCTGTCAGACAGGGAAGCAAAAATATTGTACACCGCATGTTCCAGGGATTTATTATCACCGGGCAAAGGATATTTTTGAGGATCATCTAAATGGCCTGCTGCTCTTTCTACGGCAAGACTTAATGTGTTTTTAAACCTGGTTCTCAGGTTTTTGATCTTTGGGCTTGTCTGGATAAAGTTGGTGGTAGGCATAGTTTAATATTTCCTATAAATTTATCGTAAATTTATTAATGAGTAATACCCACAATAGTGGATAGGGCGTAAATAATGAGCAATACATATAAAGGAGGATAAGAGAAGCTGCAAAGGACAAGAGCGACAGCAAAAATTCCGGGTATCTCTATGATAAAAAAGCCTTCTTAAATCCCGGCAATATCCTGTTTTTACTGGCCTGCTCATAAGCATAAGCCATACCTATTAATTCTCCTTCTTTATAAGCACCACTGAAAAAGGAAAGTCCAACGGGCAGATCATATACCATTCCACCGGGTACGCTGATATGAGGATACCCGCTCATAGCAGCTGGTGAAGTAAGAAATACATCGCCCCAGCGGTCGCCGTAGATGGTATCAATACTGCAGGCCGGCCCCATCGTAAGTCCGCACAACGCATCTAATTTATTTTCTTTCAGGGCTGCATCAATGAGCTTTTTTGAGCCGGTATGACTTTTTTCCAGGGCCTTTACATATTCCTTACTGTCAATACCTGCTATTTTATCGCTGGCTTCTAATGTTTCCTGCCTGAAGGTTGGCATCGCTTTGTCCTCATTATTCTTATTGAAGGCGATCAGGTCGCTGAGTGTTTTGACAGAAGAACCGGCAGCGGATAAATATTTATTAAGACCATATTTGAATTCATATTTCAATACTTCAAATTCGGCATCACCCAATGCATTGAGTTTATCCAAATAATCCAATTCAATTATTTCAGCACCCTGTTGTTTCAGCAGGTCAATTGCTTTTTGCAGTAACTGGTTCAGGAACTGGTTCTCATATTTCTTTTTTTCTATGCCGATCCTTTTTCCTTTCAAACCATTGGGGTCCAAAAATTTTGTATAATCCACAGCTGCTTTTCCTTCACTCTCTTTTGTTTTTTCATCATCGGCATCGATCCCTGTCAGCACTCCTAATAAGATGGCGGCATCTTTTACAGTTCTTGTCAATGGGCCGGCCGTATCCTGTGTAAATGAGATTGGAATGATACCGGAACGGCTTAATAAACCAACAGTTGGTTTTATTCCCACCGTTCCATTCACGGAAGCAGGACAGGTAACAGAGCCATCTGTTTCCGTACCTATTGCTACGGCACAAAGATTGGCAGCAACGGCAACGCCTGAACCCGAACTCGATCCGCAGGGATTATGATCAATGATGTATGGATTTTTTGTTTGTCCGCCACGACTGCTCCAGCCGGAACATGATTTGGAGGAACGGAAATTGGCCCACTCACTTAAATTGGTTTTTCCCAGCAGCACCGCGCCGGCTTCTCTTAATTTTTTTACGATGAAAGCATCTTTTGCTGCGATATGTCCAATGAGTGCCAGTGATCCTGCCGTTGTCATCATCTTATCAGCCGTATCAATATTGTCTTTGATCAAAACAGGTATACCATGCAGGGGCCCTCTTGTTTTACCGGCTTTTCTTTCATCATCCATTGCCTTGGCTATGGCTAATGCATCGGGATTTAATTCGATCACCGAATTGAGGGCCGGACCTTTTTTATCAATGGCTTCTATCCGTTTCAAATAGAGTTGGGTTATCTTCTCTGAACTGTAATCACCGTTGGCCATTTTATCCTGCAGTTCGCTGATGGTCATCTCATTTAATTCAAAATCACCATTACTATCGGAATCAGCCAATGTAGGTTTCTCTCTTTTGGAACCGGAAGAACAGGATGAAAGGAGCAGGGTTGTTAAGCCGGCAGCAGCTAATGCACTGTTCGCTATAAAATCTTTTCTTTTCATATATCTTTTTTAAGGAGTTGATATAACTGAGTAACCAGGAAGAAAAGATATTAAAAAAAGTGGAAGAAAAGCCTGTTCGCACCAATGACGGAAAAAATATTTTTAATGAATGCTGAGGCTTTCAGTTATGCTGTGTTCATTAGTAGAAGCTGTTAGCTGATAAATGTTTTTTAACTGGTGAACATGTCTTTCTGTGTGATAAACTGCAAAGTGGATCAATTCAAGTTTTGTTATTTCTTTGAATGCAGGGTGCTGAATGGTCTCCAATAAGTTTACGGTGCTGCCAGCTTTTTTTAGCTGATTAATTGATCTCTCCAGTTCAGCGATAACGTTTTCTTTCCCGTAATTATCCTGCGTGGGTAAAATAAATTCCGGCGATTTCATTTTGTTTGTATAATCAAGAAATACTTTTTTCAATTCCTCCGCTCTTTCATCGGGTTTGCGTTCAGTTGTTTTTCCCTCTACGGTTAGGAAATGAACAACAGATGCATTTGATCTTGTAATGTGCTCCGCCACCTGTCCTGCCGTCCAGCTGTTCTCAAATGGAACAGCGTTTATCTGCTCCTGGCTGAAAGTCGAAAGCAATTGCAATAACTCATCAGTTGTGCCCTGTAGGTCTTTAAAAATTTTTGTTTGCATGATTTTGAGCATTATAATGTTTAAAAAGAAATTCGTTTAGTGGCAAGATGATTATTTTTCCAATATTTTTTTTAAATCAGTCAGCAGTGTTTCCCACATCTTCTGGGAATTTTCCAATGCTTTCTCATCTGCATTATTGTCCTGGGTTAACGAGATAAACGTTTCCTCTTCTTCTTTGGAAAATGAATAGTCATCTTCATTGGAGAGTGTATAAGTGACGGTATGATAATTCTCCAGCACATCAGGCACACCGGCCAGAGTGCTGAAATGAGAGTACCGAAGTGTATACCCCGGCTCTATGGCAAGAATCACACCTTTGTCCTCGTACTTCATTCCTTCCCATTCACCTTTCCAAACGATGTCGCTGCCTTCTTTCCAGTTCGAAACGGTTTCCGCTCCGTACCTGTATTGCCGGATTATTTCAGGGTCGGTGAGAGCTTCCCATACTTTGGCATTGGGTACATTAATTGTGGTGAATGCCCTGGCCGTTAATCCTTTATCCATCTGCTGTGTTTTTATTGTGGTTTACCAGGCAAAAATGAGTTCTCTTTATATAGTAACTGTTACATAACTTTTGAAAAAAGTTACATCATTCACACATCCCGGTAGCTATGGCAGCATCAACGACGCCATAAATCATAATTTTTTACCGAGCGGCATTGCTACTATCATCGCCTGTTGTCTCAATTCTTCCAGTGGAAGAATTGCTCACTTCATCGTTCGGTAACTCTGCTGGGCACTTATCGGATACCCTATTTTGTCCCATCGGGACATCTCATGGGTAGAAGGAGGAAATCGAAATGTTGTTAGCGTTCCATCGGAACGTTTTGTGTAATCATATAGTTTCAATGTTAGAGCAGCAGGCGTTCCTACGGAACGCTGCTATGACCAGAGTTTGTGTTTGTCCCATCGGGACATCTCATGGGTAGAAGGAGGAAATCGAAATGTTGTTAACGTTCCATCGGAACGTTTCGTGCAATCATATAGTTTCAATGTTAGAGCACCATGCGTTCTTATGGAACGCTGCTACTCCCTGAGTTTGTATCTTACCTATGAGGTGTTCTGCTGGAACACAGGACAATGGATGAATTTTGATCTGGAGTTTTTGATAGACATAAGTTTTCTTTGCAGATGGCATAGCTGTTAATTTGTATGGCTGCTGAAAGAGAAAACAGTTCGCAAATGCCCAATAGCGAACAGAACGTACAAGAGTGCGACGCAACAGACGATGATAGTAGCAATGAAGCCCGAAACATAAATCCCTCCATCAAAAAATAAAAGACTATCTTCGCAGCCTACTCCACATAACTGACACGGCAGGTTGTAAGCCGGTGGTACACAGAACAAATTTTCGCTGATTCAGAAACTACAACGTCTTTGCCAGCTCCATCCGCAGATCATCTGCGAATTAAACATAAAACCATAAAATGGCTTTTAAAAAATTAGAAATTATTGAACCTATCCTCCGGGCCGTGGCCGCAGAAGGATACACGATCCCGACACCTATTCAACAACAGGCGATACCGCTGGTGCTGCAACGAAAAGACCTGCTGGGCTGCGCCCAAACAGGCACGGGCAAAACTGCCGCTTTCGCCATTCCTATCCTGCAGATACTGCATGAACAAAAACCAATGGCGCCCGGCATCAAAGTATTAATATTAACACCTACAAGAGAACTGGCGATACAAATTGATGAAAGCTTTGCTGCGTACGGAAAATATACCGGCATCCGGCATACTGTTATTTTTGGCGGCGTATCACAACTGCATCAAACAAATGCGTTGAGAAGAGGAGTGGATGTATTAGTTGCTACCCCAGGTCGTTTATTGGACCTGATGACGCAGGGTTATATCCGTTTGGACAAACTTCAAATATTTGTACTCGATGAAGCGGACCGTATGCTTGACATGGGTTTTATCCATGATGTAAAAAAGATAATCGCAAAGCTGCCGGCAAAAAGACAGACACTTTTCTTTTCGGCCACGATGCCGCCGGAAATTCAAAAGCTGGCGAATGTATTATTAACGCATCCGGCAAAAGTGGAAGTAACGCCGCCTGCCTCTACCGTTGATAAAATTGAACAGAGCCTTTATCATGTCGGCAAAATGGAAAAACCGGAATTGCTGCTGCATTTATTGCAGGATAAAGCAATTGTTACTGCACTGGTTTTTACCCGTACCAAACATGGGGCTGATAAATTAGTGAAGATATTGCAACGGCATAATGTAAAAGCTGCTGCCATACATGGCAACAAATCGCAGAATGCCCGGCAGGATGCGCTGGCGAATTTTAAGAATGGAGGTCTGCGGGTGTTAGTGGCAACTGATATTGCTGCAAGAGGAATTGATATTGATGACCTGACCCATGTTATTAATTTTGAAATGCCGAACGTACCTGAAACCTATGTACACCGGATCGGTCGTACCGGCAGGGCAGGGAACGCAGGTATCGCTATTTCTTTTTGCAGCGTTGACGAAAAAGATGAATTAAAAGATATACAGAAACTGATCGGTAAAAATATACCGGTAATGCATGAGCATCCTTTTTTAATGAGTGCACATGTGTCGGTGGCAGCGCCTGTTCAAAGACAGCAACAGCGATCAGCATTTAAACCCCGGCGTCATGATTTTCAATCGCAGGGTGCCGGTAGCGGTAATAATGCCAGGAGAGGTTATAGTGCGCAGCGCAGGGGAGACCGGTAAAAGGTTTTAACAAACCATAACATTTATTGATAAAAAATATTCAGAGCTTAGTGCCTGTTATTCTTAGCGTATGACAGCAAAAAGATATTTACCTCTTTTTATTTTTTGTGTTTCCGCTACGGTCAATACTTTTTCCCAAACGATCAATGATTCGATCAATAAAGAATCCATTGAAAAAACGATCACTTACCTGGCTTCAGACAAACTGAAAGGCAGGGTGAATTACAGTAAAGAACAACTGGAAGCTGCAGAGTTCCTGGGTAAAGAATTTACCAGTTATGGTCTTGAACCTTTTCCGGGCTATACAAATTTCTTCTTGCCTTTCCGGACTTCCCCGGGAAAGACAAGTGATTACGGTGAATTATACCTGGATGGCAAAAAAGTTGAGGATAGCTTATTTGTATATATTCAAAAGCAACTGAACGTTCCGGAAAAAACATCGTCTGATTTTATAGTTCTGCAGGCTATTCCGCCTCTTGCCGATTCATTACTATATAATAACTGGAATAATAAGAAGAACAACCTGCTGATCTGGATCCCGCTTTCCAAAGGGTTGAGTTTTTCAGAGGCCCTTCAAGATGTATCAGTTCCTAAAGGGGTTCCTGCTTCGGATATACTAATTGTTGCATCACGGGATGAACCAAAAGAAATAAAATTTTCAGGCAATAAACAACTGATGAGTTCATTATTGTATAATGTGGTAGGTATGATACCCGGTCGCAGTCTTCCACAGGAAACTATAATTTTTTCCGCCCATTATGATCACATCTACGGAAGTGATTCTGGTGAAGCGGGAAGTGTTTCTGGTGAAGCGAGAAGTGTTTCTGGCGAAGCAGGTGGAATATATAATGGGGCTAATGACGACGCTTCCGGCACAACGGCGGTGCTGGCTTTGGCAAAATACTTTGCCATGCGAAATGATAACGAACGCACCCTGGTATTTTGCCTGTTTGCGGGAGAAGAACTGGGATTATATGGCTCGAGTGCTTTTATTAGTATGATAAAGCCTGAGCATATTAAAGCTGTTATCAATATTGAGATGATAGGTATGACAAATGCTACAGGAAAGAATGCTTTTTTGGTAACAGGTTCTTATTTATCGGACCTGGCAAAGATCCTTAGAAAAAACCTGAAAGGGGAAAAGATAAAAGTCATGGATCTGAACAACGATCCCAAATCATTATTTCAGCGATCAGATAACTATCCATTTGCCGCGGAAGGCATACCGGCACATTCGATCATGTGCAGCGATGATAATGAACCCTGCTATCACAAAACCTGCGACGATGCAGATCGAATTGATATGTATAATATGACAAGGATCATCCAGGCCATAGCAAAAAGCTGTACATCCTTGGTCAGTGGCAAGGATACACCAACGAGAATAAAAAAGTTATAGTGCACAGCGCGGGATAACCCTGCAATAATGCTGTTACCTGGCAGCAATAGCAGTCATGGTATTTGAAACAGCGATGCTTGTTGTTCTTGTTGTTCTATTGCCCGATTCATCCGTGGCTGTGACAGTGATGATATAAATTCTTGGTGATCCGTCGGGCAGCCGGCTTGCTATGAGCCGGACCAAATGATCATCAACGATCTCCCAGTCTTTGTTGCCATCCGTGGCATTACTGCTGACTGATATCTCCGTTTTTACATCCTGTGCATTATCAGATGTATTGTAATAGACCCCTACTTTTTTCAATTTATTGGAAACCGGCCATAATTTATCCCTCGAAAGAGTAATCGGAGATAATGAAGGCGGTTGATTATCTGTAACCGTTATGGTGAAAGAACATTTTTGCCCCGATGAGCTGGTTGCGATAATGCTATGTGAGCCGAGACGAAAGAAAGATCCCGAAGCCGGGGAATAACTTATCGTGCCGCAATCACCAAAAGAAGTGGCCAAAGGAAAAGTTACGGAGGCACCTTCCTTACCGGTTTCTGCCTTAATGATCATATTGGAAGGACAGCCGATCGTGCAGGCCCCGGTGTTATTTATTGCCTGGGCATTGCTTGCTATTTGATTAAAAACAAAAAGGATCGTCAATGACAGAACTGCTGATAGTTTCATGATGGCGGGTTTAGCGTTTATAAATAAATAGAAAGTTGTTGAGAAGGACAGGTGTTCTTATTAATGCAAACAGGATACCAAACTACCCGGGCTGATAAAATAAGTGCTTTTTTGAATTATTTCACCTGCAAATACGATATTATGAATGGAAGGAAAAATAATGCAGGGAACGTTTTACCCGTTTTGGAATGTTTGAAACGCAGTATTGATATTCATTGTCACAGCTCTGTCGTACCCATGATTTATTGTTGGCATGGTATTTGAAAAAATCATTTTTCGAAAACCTTTTTTAATTACCCAAATGATTACTGATGAAAACAAAAAGCCTGCGAAGAAATAGCCTTTCGGCTATTGTGATGATCCTGTTTGCTACTACGATTTCCCTTATATCATGTCAGAAAGATAATTCTGATGATTTTGGTTCTGGTACAGCAAGCACAACTATTAAAGTGACCGATGGCGCTATTGATGATGCCTCTGTAACAGGCGCTTTTATTACTATTACCGATATTAAATTGGACGGGCAGAGTGTGCAGGGATTTTCCAAAACCACGGTTGATCTTAATGCTTATCAGAACGGAGTCACAAGAACGCTTGGTAATTTCAGCCTCCAGGGCAAGACCTATAGCAGTATTACATTCGTCCTGGATTTTGATATGGATGCCAATGGCGTTGCTCCGGGATGTTATGTATTAGCAGGTGCAGTGAAGCATAAATTGCAAAGCACCGCTAATAGTATTACCATCCATAAGAGTATTGCATTACAAGGTGGAGCGTTCAATTCCGTTGTTGCAGACTTTGATCTGCGTAAGATGATCATACACCAGGCCGGTGGACCATCCGATCATTTTGATTTTGCAACGGCTGCTGAGTTAGAAAGTTCCGTGAGAATTGTTTCCGAAAACAACATGGGTACTATTTCAGGGACCGTAACAGATGCAGTTTCCGGATCAGGAAAAGTAATTGCCTACGTTTACAAAAAAGGAACCTTCAACAGGTCAGTTGAAATGCAGGGCCAGGGAGCAAGTTCTATTGAATTCAAAAATGCAGTTAACAGTGCTGTTGTAAGCGGAACAGGTGCTTACGAGTTACATTTCCTCGAAGCCGGCGATTATGAAATATATTTTGCCAGCTATAAAGACACGAATGCTGATGGAGAATTTGAACTGAAAGGAACATTGATCGCAGTAGGAGCAGGTGGCCTGGATCTGCTGGGATTAAAAGTGAATGTTAATGCGACGCTGAAAGTGGATGTTACAGTTACAGGAGTACTTCCTTAAAGCGTTGTTTAGTATATATAACAGTAGCGGGTTCGGTGGTTCAAGAAAAAAAGCCGGTTTTTCAGTAACCGGCTTTTTTGTTTTTAGTATGAAGGATTTCAAGAATTATTTCAGATCTCTCCGGCTGTTGATCCAGTAGCAGATCAACCAAACGATAGTGGTAAGAACAATGGTAAGAATGATATGCAGGGGGATAGCATCGAGTGATCGGTTATAAGCCTCTATATCCAGCTTTCCCAAAAAAGCGGGCATCGGGACCAACCCATCCGAAATTTGTAAAGGCAGATAATTCCTGATACTGCTTCCCTTCCATCTCAAAAGACCAACGATTAAATTTTCCAATAATAAGAAATAAAATAAAAATACTCCTAAAGCCAAAAATGATTTCCGGATAAGAAAGCCTGCTAAGAAAGCGATAGACAATTGGGCAAATGTCTGTAAACCGAATAAGCCAATATACCTGGCCTGTTCCCAGGTATGTGTTATCAGTCTATCCTGGTTTGTAATACCGATAATAAAAGCCACTACGGCGTAAAGGAAAGTGATGAGCATTGATATGATCAGTACATCCAGCAGTTTACTGGTAACAAACTGGCTTCTCCTCCAGCCGTCAATGATATTCTGACGATGTGTTTTGAAGGTATACTCATTAGAGATCAGCATGATCACGACAACAGCCGGGATAAAAACAAAAAGCGATGAGAGAAATGCAACGGTATGCCATGCTTCAGGAAAAGTGAAAGGATTACCAATGGCTAATTTTGCTAATTGACTGGCCTGGCTGGATCTGCTTGTTTCCTGCTTATAAACAAAGTAAACCATATAATTGATACCCGGGTAAGACAATGCAGTAATAGCCATGATCCACCAAAAGGCTTTATACTTCCTCATCTTCAGCCACTCTGTATGTATCAACGAGGACATATTAATTATTGGTTAATTCGAAGAATCTTGTTTCGAGTCGTTTTTTTCTTAATACCAATTGTGTCAGCACCACTCCATTATTAAAACAAAACCGGTTTATCTCATCCATCTTTGCTGTTCCTTTCGGAAAAACGATCTGTACCGTATTGGTTTTAGTGTCAATAACTATTTGTTGTCCCATTTGCTTCAACACGGATGCCAGGGTATTGATGTCTTCAGCACTTAACTCCACTACATCTTCATCCATCATTATTTCTTCCACGTTGCCGGAAGTAATAACGACACCGGTTTTTAATATAGTGGCATGTGTGCATACTTTTTCCACTTCATCCAGCAGGTGACTGGCCATGATGATGGTATGGCCTCTTTCCCTCAGTTCAACGATCAGGTTCCTGATCTCAGCAATCCCAACAGGGTCTAGTCCATTCGTAGGTTCATCAAGCACCAGCACTTTGGGGTCGCCTAATAAAGCTGCGCCAATAGCTAAGCGTTGCTTCATACCAAGACTGTAAGATTTAAAGGCACTCCTTCGCCGGTCATAGAGGTTTACTTTTTTCAGCACTTCATCAATATCTTTCTTTGTTCCTCTTCCACTGATAGCCTGTGTGATCTTTAAATTATCAATGCCCGATAAATAACTATAGAAATTGGGTGTTTCCAGTAAGGAACCGATCTTTTTCCGTTGCGCAGAGGAACCGCCGGGTTGTCCGAACCAAAGGAATTCTCCTTTGTTAGCTCTCAGTACATCCATGACAATACCCAATAATGTGGTTTTGCCACTGCCATTGGGGCCAAGTATTCCAAATACAGATCCCTCCGGTACATCAAATGAAACAGCATTGAGTGCCCGCACATGACCATAAGACTTTGAAAGATCTTTTACAGAGAGAACAACACTCATTCGGTATTTAATTTAGTATGAAGGTAGAAGTTTATAGAGTAATTATTACAACAATATAAATTACAAGAAAATTTTAGGTGCCCATTTTGAAAAACATCAAATAAAAACCTCGTCCCGACATGTCGGGACGGGGCGTATCTGAAATTAATTTTGCATCAGAATGCTTTTTTCTCTTCCGGCAGTTTCGGAGTTGCTTTTTGCGTATATAATGCCGGGGTCACTTTTTTCGGATTGCCCTGGTACACCCAGGTGATATTGTTGATGTATTTCTTAAATGCTTCGTTTATCTGCTCAAGCGATACATTCTTCATGTCGTCTTTAATTTTTATGGCACGTTTCCAATTTCCATGTAATACTTCATTGGATGCATAAGCCGCTGCCTGCGCTTCATTGGTTTCCTGGCGGTAATAAACCCCGGTCAGGTATCCTGTCTTTTCATTTTTTAATTCAGCTTCTGTAAAACCTTCTCTCTTGACTTTGTCAATCAGGTTCCTGGCAACTGCTATATACTTATCCGGGTCGGTAGTAGTGACGGATAAATTGGCATACGGGGTAGTACCTCCGCTGAACCATGATCCCGGTGCATAGGAAAGACCATTTTTGCTTCTCACTTCTATGAAATGACGACTGGAAAAAATATTCATAGCCAATACAAAAGCGTTATAATCTGCTGTGCCGGGCTGAGGGCCGCTTGTAATACCCCGGACATAGTTCGTAGCATTCTCCCGTTCCTGTGGTTTGAATGTATTAGCCGGGGGAGAATAGCTTTCTTTTTTCATAACAAATGGAGCTCCCGCGGGTACTGTATTCAAAAATTCCGTTAGTTTTTTTACAAGGACGGCTTTATCCAGGTCGCCTACAACAACGATCACCATCCGCGATCTTGTAAATATTGACTGCCAGTATTTTTTGGTTTCTGCAGGAGTAAGTTTAGATATAGTTTCAGTCGTACCCTGCGGATCCTTTGCATAATTTTTTCCTGAGAACGCCGTTTGCTTTGCCATTTTATCGATCGCATTATCCGGGCTTGATTCGTTGGCACGGATAAAATTAATTGCATCCTGTTTGATGCGGTCAAATTCCTTAACGTCAAAGCGTGGAGCAGATAATGCCTCCGTGTATAAAGGCCATACAGTTTCAAAATCACTTTTGATACAATTGAGGCTGAAAGAAGCATAATCCATACCACTAAAGCCGTTAACCTGCGCACTTACCTTATCCAATTTATCCTTAAAGCTATTCTTGTCATCCTTAACAGTTCCGCATTCAGTCAATGCGTTAATGGCAAGGTTTTCTATGCCTGCTTTATCAGCGGAATAGTTCTGTACTCCACCCTTGATCACCATTTGTACCACCAGTATCTCATTGCCGCTGGGTTGTACAATGACCTTAACACCATTAATGGTCATATCATAAGGTGCCGCCTGCTGGGCTGGCAGGGAATAAGGCGCTATTACCATCAACCCGTAAAAAATAAATTGAAATATTTTTTTCATTGTAAAATGATTTTTAATTTTTAAAATATTCACCAGGTTTCAGGTCTTTGTTCATCTGTTCATTGATGATCATTCCTGCTATGTATGGCTTGTTGATGATATATTTCCTAAGATAGTTTTGTATATCTGCACGGGTTACACTGACCATGCCGGTCAGGTAATCAGTAAAATAATCAAGGGAAGCGCTGCACCACCAGTATGTAAGGTTGCTGGCAAGGGAAGAAGGTTTTTCAGTATTCCGGATCTGGTTGCGGCGCAGGATATCTTTGGCGGTTTGTAATTGCTCATCGGTAAAATAATCATCATCGGCAAAATGATTCACCTGGTTGATCAACTCAGCCGTAAACTCTTTCAATTTGCCCGGGTTGGGGATTGCAAAAATAGATACGGGGCCTACATGTTTCTGCGTTTGGTAGCTAAGGCCAGCATAACTTGCCAGGCCTTTATCCACGAGGGCCTGCTGCCATTTGGAAGAATTCAGTCCGAGTATCGTGGAAAAAACATCTGCAGCCAGTGTACCCATCGAATCCTTTCTTGTATCAGGTCCGTGCCAGGTGTACATAGTGTAAGGCGTTTGTGCAATAGATGATTCTTTGATAAGGTATTCAGTTTTTGCAATAGGAGCGAATTCCGGGATGGGATATTTTTGATGCGGGTCAAAACCACTGCTTTTCCAGTCGCCGAAAATGGTGCGGGCCTTTGCAAAAGCTTCATCCGGTTTTACATCGCCGCAGATAACCAGTATAGAATTGTTGGGAAAATAATATTTGTCCTTAATGATCATCATTTTTTCAGGAGTCGCCGTATTAATGACATCATGGTCGCCGATGGCATTTTTCCGGGTAAACAGGTCACCCCATACTTTTTTATTTACTGCCATCCATAATTGAAAACCAGGATCGCTTTCACCCCGCTGAAATTCTCCATCCACTACCGGCCTTTCCTTTTGCATATCTTCTGTCCGGTAAATAGGAAACCTGATTGCCGCATTCATAAATCGCAGGCCGGCGGCAAGACTGTCCTTATCAAAAGTAAAAAAGTAATTGACCCTTTCATCACCCGTGGTGCCATTCCATATCATTCCAAGCTCTTCTGTGCGTTGAATGAATTTTTCCTGGTCAGGATAATCTTTGTTCGCTTTAAAAAACATATGCTCGAATAAATG
Organism: Chitinophagaceae bacterium; assembly: GCA_035318845.1. Lineage (GTDB taxonomy): Bacteria > Bacteroidota > Bacteroidia > Chitinophagales > Chitinophagaceae > JJ008. The sequence goes on along the minus strand of DATHDV010000250.1, from coordinate 5,809 downwards.
AGACAGGCCGCTATACTCCGGCCCTTCCGTATAAGAGCCGTTCTTTACAGCAATTTCAATGGTGGCAAGCGGTACTTTGTGATTTTCGATCACTACAACCTCGAGACCATTATCCATTTGCATCCAGTAATAATCTTTAGGCAGCCGGGGTGTCCTGGTTCGGGATTGTAAATTTTGAACCGGAGTTGTCCCGGGAACTTCCCCGGCTTCTCTTTTTTTCACTGCTTCTGCATTTACTCCGGCAACGGTTGTAAATGTTTGCGCAGGACAGGCGAGGTATGTAATGATCCCTAAAAGGGAGAGCCATTTTTTTGTCATAGCATTATTTTTTATTTGAAGAATGAAGGTCAATTTACTACAGATGCAGCTATAAAAGAAAAGAGAATTATTATTAGGGATTCTCAGTGGAAAGGCGGCAGTAAACGCTGATATCCGGCGATCAATTCCCTATAAAATTATTTCAGATGTTCCGTAAAATAATCTGTTACCTTCTGGTAAAGATGTACCCTGTCTTTGCCCAATACATTATGTTCATGGCCAGGATAGATCATATAATCGACCTGCACGCCGGCATCGATACATGCCCTGACAAAAGCTACAGAATTTTGCTGCACTACGACCGGGTCTTGTAAGCCATGTATGAGCAGGAGATGGTCTTTCAGTTTTCCTGCCTGTTTAATAAGATTGGTCGCAGCATATCCTTCCGGGTTTTCCTGCGGCGTATCCATATATCTTTCACCATACATAATTTCATAAAACTGCCAGTTCATGACCGGCCCGCCGGCTACAGCGGCTTTAAAAATACCGGGATGATTCAGCATGAAATCGGTTGTCATGAATCCACCATAGCTCCAGCCAAACAACCCCATATGTTCTTTATCAACGAATGATTGAGCGGAGAGATAGTTCACAGCAGCCATCATATCTTCCATCTGTGCATCGCCATGTTTCCTGAAGATCGTTTGTTCAAAAGCTTTTCCACGGTTATCACTTCCTCTTGTATCAACCGTGAAAACAACATATCCTCTTTCAGCCATATACTGGAACCAATAATCACCGGGTCCTCCATTCCAGCTGTTGGTTATCATCTGCGCATGAGGGCCGCCATACCAGTACACAATTACCGGGTATTTTTTTGTTGCTGAAAAATTTATTGGTTTATATAATCGGCAATACAAACTATCTCCTGCATTGTTTTTTATGGTGAAAATAGAAAGCTGACCTGTGACATAATCTTTTAATGGGTTATCAGACTGTAAAAGAACTTTTGGCTTCACTTTCAGCATATTCTTTACATCGATCAGCTGGACAGTTCTTGGGTTGGAAGGAGTGCTGTATACATCCAGCACTGTACTGCCATCACTGCTTACCTGCGTGGTATGAACGGTCGGCATTGAAGTGATGCAATTAGCAAGTCCCGTTTTCATATTCAGTGCATACAGGTTTTTATTCACAGGAGCTAAAGCGGTTGAAACATAAAAAAGATTTTCAGCTTTGGTATCAAATCCTTTTACTTCCAGCACTTCCCAGTTTCCTTTGGTAAGTTGTTTGATGAGCCTGCCACTTGTATCATAGAGGTACAAATGATTCCACCCGTCACGATTGCTCTGCCAGATGAATTGTGCTGCGTTGTTTTTAACAAAGAGCATCGGTACAAGCGGCTCCACGTATTTATTATCTGTTTCTTCAAACAATGTCTTAATAAAATTTCCTGTAGCAGCATCATATTTATTGAACCACATATGATTTTGCCCCCGGTTAAGTACAGCAATGAAAACAAATTTATCATCCTGGCTCCAGGCTATATTGGTGAGATATTGTTCAGCAGGTTCACCGGTTTTTAACCAGACAGTTGATTGTGTTGCTGTATTATAAACACCTACTGTTACATGATGGCTTTTATCACCGGCCATCGGGTATTTAATCAAATCAGCTTTGGCCGGACGCACAGTCCAATCTATAATAGGATAATCCGTCACCATACTTTGATCCATACGATAAAAAGCCAGTTGGGAACCGCTGGTACTCCAAAATGTTCCTTTCGTGATACCAAACTCATCGCGGTGAACAGAGGAGGCATAGACAATGTCTTTGCTGCCATCGGTCGTCACTTGTTTTGCATGCTGACCATCCGATACATATAAATTAAAATTATCCAGGTAAGCAATATAACCAGCATTGCCTTCTTCCACATTTTCTTTAGTGGCCAGCTCTTTCGGTACAATGGTTTTATAAGTATGAAGCACCGGTTCGAGAGCAATTTTACTTCCGTTCACCGTCATCGTCCATCTTCCGGGAGCAAATTTTATAGCCGGCATGGTTTTCACCGTATCCAGCCCTGATTGTTTTAATTTATTGTTTAATACGTCCAGCGTAAGAAAGACACTATCCGGGGTTCGTTTATCATTGCCTTTAAACCATATGTCCCTTTCATTTATTTTTTTCAAGTATATATAATCATTGGTATTCCCGTAAAATTGTAATTGTGCAAGATTTTGCGGAGCCAGTGTTGTCCTGGCTTTCAGCATGGCATCTTCCATGCTCAGCATTTTATTTTGGGAAAAGATACCATGGTGAATAAAGAATAGTAAACAGGCTGCTAAGATCTTTTTCATATAGTTATTTATAAACGAACAAATTTAATTGGCGAAGTATGTTTTAAACGCTTCACTTAGCCGGGCAAATTCTTTTTTTACCTGGTTCATGCCGATCAAACCGCCTGACATGCCGGTGGAATCTTTGTGAAGCATGAGGGAGAAAAGCTCGCCTTCATTTTTTATGGTAACTGATTGCTTATGATATTTTACAAAAGCGCCAAACAAAATACGCAACACCCGGTTACCTTTTGTATAGGTAAACACTTCTCCGTGGCTGGATTTAAGTTTATAACCTTCTGAGGTAAAGAAGAGGTTGAGTTTATTTTCCAATTCTGCCATGGTACAGCCGGTGATATTGTAAATAACCCGGTCTTTGGCGAAGTCTACTACAGTTGCTTGCATGATTAAAAGTTTTGATTTAATTAAAGGTAATAATAACGGCTCAGACGGAGTCCGTCAGATACTGTCTAATTCCTTATGGGTCTGCCACTCTTTAATACACTCTGAATTCTTTCCAGCGTTTTCTTTTCACCGCATAGAGAAAGAAAAGCTTCTCTTTCCAGGTCTAATAAATATTGTTCGGTAACTAAGGTTTGTTCACTCAGGTCGCCGCCGCACATAACATAAGCTAATTTTTTTGCAACCACTGAATCATGTTCGGTAGCATAATTAGCGGTCTTCATAGCATGAATGCCTGAATACAAAGCTCCGAGTGCAGACTGACCTAATACTTTAATATCTTTTCGTTGAACAGGAGCCGTGTAACCACTGTCAAAGATCTCGATCACCGATCTTTTTGCTTCTGCAATTCTCCGTCCCTGGTTCATCACTATTTCATCCAATCCTTTCCTGTAAACACCAAGTGCAAAACCTTCATGGGCAGAGGTCCCGACTTTTGCAGTGGCAATGGAAAGGAAACGATTCTTTAATGTAATGGTCTCGGGTTCGTCTTCATGCATTTCATCAGATGCTCTTAACACAAATTCTTTGGTGCCACCACCGCCGGGAATTAATCCAACACCTAATTCAACAAGACCGGTGTATGTTTCAGCTGCAGGGCAACATTTGTCAGAATGTAAACTTAACTCGCAGGCGCCACCCAATGCCAAGCCGTGCGGAGCCGTAACAACGGGTATGGATGAATACCTTGCCCGCATCATCGTATTCTGGAACATGCGGATGGCCATGTCCAGTTCATCGTATTCCTGGTCGATAGCCAGCATGAATATCATGCCCACATTGGCCCCGGCAGAAAAATTGGCACCTTCATTGGCGATCACCAAACCTTTATAATTTTTTTCTGCTTTATCTATCGCTGTTTGGATCCCGCTTAAAACATCACCGCCAATACTTCCCATTTTGGTGAACCATTGCAGACCGAGTACATCATCACCCAGGTCATACAAGCGGCAACTGCTATTCTTCCATATTTGCTTGTCGGTGTAATTGCTCATGACGATAAAAGCCTCGGCTCCGGGCAATGCTTTATATGTTTTGGAAGCAGGGTCATAACAATATTTTTTTCCACCTTCTACTTTGTAAAATGATTTATTACCGGCTGCGATCATTTCATCAACCCATATAGCCACTTTATAACCGGCGGCTTTCATGGCTTCGGTTGTTTTGGCAACGCCGAGAACATCCCAACTTTCAAAGGCACCGATCTCCCATCCAAAGCCCGCCATCATAGCATCATCTACACGATACAATTCATCGCTGATCTCCGGAATGCGATATGATATATAAGAGAACAATCCATAATGAAAGAGGCGATAAAATTCCCCGGCTTTATCCTGGCCTGCTACAAGCATTTTTAACCGGGTATAAAGATCATCGATGGGTTTGGCTGCCTCAACGCTAGCGAACTTTGGTTTCTGGCGGGGTTCGTATTCCAGTGTTGAAAGATTCAATACCTGGATCTCTTTATCAGTTTTTCTCTCTTCAGGACTTCCCGATACAAGAGGCAATTTTATTTTCTTAAAAAATCCCTGGCCGGTTTTATCGCCCAGCCAATTATTAGTAACCATTTTATCCAGCCATGCAGGAATTTTAAAATTTTCTATCGCTTCATCATCCGGACAATTATCGGCAACGCCTTTTGCTACTTTCACTAATGTATCAATACCTACTACATCAGCCGTTCTGAACGTTGCGGATTTCGGACGACCAATGATCGGCCCGGTCAATGCATCAATTTCATCTATGCTGAGTTTTAGTTTCTCTTTTACATTCATGATGGACATCATGCCAAATACACCAATGCGGTTGGCGATGAAAGCAGGAGTGTCTTTGCACAGCACGGTTGTTTTACCCAGGTACAGATCGCCATAGCTCATCAGGAAATCAACGATCTCCGGATCGGTATGCGGCGTGGGAATTATTTCGAGCAATCTTAAATAACGGGGTGGATTGAAAAAGTGAGTGCCGCAGAAATTTTTTTTAAAATCATCGCTTCTTCCTTCAGTCATCATGTGAATGGGGATACCGGAAGTGTTTGATGTGATCAGTGTCCCCGGCTTCCTGTATTTTTCTACCTGTTCAAAAACTTTTTGTTTGATGTCGAGGCGTTCCACTACTACTTCGATCACCCAATCATAATCGGCAATTTTTTTCATGTCATCGTCAAAGTTGCCGGTGGTTATTTTCTTAATAACATCTTTATGATAAACAGGAGAGGGGTTTGATTTTACAGCAGCAGTTAATGCATCATTGACGATCTTATTTCGCTCAGCAGGCTTTGCATCAGCCGGAATATCTTTGGGTACTATATCCAATAACAGGACTTGTACACCAATGCCCGCAAAATGGCAGGCGATCCTGGAACCCATAACGCCGCTTCCTAAAACTGCTACTGTTTTAATTGTCCGTTTCATTCTTTAAAGTTTCTGGTTGCTTGTTACTTGTTGCTGGTAAAATGATTCATGATACAGGAGGTGATAACCAGTGACCAGGAACAAGTAACCAGATAGTTAGTTATGCAACTATTTGCCGAAGGTAGCGAAAAAGCAGTTTTGAAAACAGGGACTTCGGGAAATTCTTATTTAAAAACTGATTTAGAGAAATTGAAGGCAGGAGTTTTTGGGAAAGATAAGATGACTACAAATTAATCAAAGTCAATCGGTGGCAGATTGCGTTCCATCAGTTCCTTTTTGTACTTACGCATCATCTTCCGGTTGCTTTTGGCGCCCACGCTGCTGGCCATGCCACTCATG
>DATHDV010000249.1:0-2363 GCA_035318845.1 Chitinophagaceae bacterium | reverse complement strand
ACTTATTGCCGCATTTTTCACAGAACCACATAAAGCCATCATCTTCCGATTCTCTTTTCTTTTCGATCACCAGGCCAACGGTGCCGGGTCCGCGTTGGGGAGAATGTGGTGTCTTTGGCGGTAATAAGAATATCTCACCTTCTTTGATGGGTATATCCCTGAATTCTCCGTTGTCAATAATTTTTACAACGATATCACCTTCTACCTGGAAATACAATTCTTCTGTTTCATTGAAATGATAATCCTTTCTTGCATTGGGTCCGCCAACAACCATGACGATAAAATTCTCAGCGTCTTTATACACACATTGATTACCTACCGGCGGTTTCAACAGGTCTCGGTGTTCGTCGATCCATTTTTTCAGGTTAAAGGGAGCGGTCACTGGCATAATTCATGTTTTAGATGATTCAATCCGGTCGAAAAATTACAACTTTTTACCGTAGGTTTGACTATATGAATTTGTCATTGGAAGGAAAATTTGCGGTTGTTTGTGGCAGCACGCAGGGTATTGGGCTGGCCATCGCCGAAGAACTGGCTTTGCTGGGGGCAAATTGCACCCTGGTTGCCCGAAATGAAGATGCTTTGAAAGCCGCCGTTCATAACCTGGATATTAGTTTGCGCCAGCAGCATAATTATTTGGTGGCTGATTTCAGCAAACCGGATGAAGTAGGAAAGGCGATCAAAGGTCATATAACAAAAAATCCTGTTCATATTCTTGTCAATAATTCAGGTGGACCACAGGCGGGACCCATAATCGAAGCCACAGAAGAAGCATTTCTGAATACATTTAACCAACACCTGATCTGTAATCACATTCTGACAAAAGCTGTTGTTCCTTCCATGAAAAAAGAAAAGTATGGCCGGATCATTAATATTATTTCCACATCGGTGAAAATTCCATTAAAAAATCTGGGTGTAAGTAATACCATTCGCGGTGCAGTTGCCAGTTGGGCAAAAAGTATGGCGAATGAATTGGGTCAGTTTAATATCACTGTCAATAATGTGTTACCGGGATTTACTTCCACGCAACGTCTTACAACGATCATTGAAGGCACAGCAAAGAGAGGAAATGTAGTTGTTGATATCGTTGAAAAAAATATGAAGGAAGAAGTACCGATGAAAAGGTTCGGGGATGTTTCAGAGATCGCGGCAGTGGCTGCATTTCTTGCATCTCCGGCTGCTTCTTACGTAAACGGAACAAGCATCCCGGTGGATGGGGGCCGTACAGGAAGTATTTAGTTTCTGGTTCCTGGTTCCTGGTTGCTTGTTGCTGGTAACCGGGAATGACCTTTCAATCTTTATGTAACCAGCAACCAGTAACCAGCAACATGAATTTGGAAATTCCATATCACTTAGAGAATTACATTGGAGGAAATTTGATAGCTCCTTTAAGCGGGAATTTTATTGATAATATTAACCCTGCAACAGGAGAAGGGTACGGACAGATCCCTGACAGTAATCAAAAAGACGTTGATGCGGCTGTGCATGCTGCACAAAAAGCATTTCCTGCATGGAGTACATCAGCAGTTGAAAAAAGATTTAAAGTCCTCAACCGGATCGCAGAATTAATTGATGAAAACCTGGATGAACTGGCGCTTGCTGAAACAAATGATAATGGTAAGCCGCTTTGGTTGAGTCAGCAAGTAGACATCCCGAGAGCTTCAGCGAACTTCCGGTTCTTTGCAACAGGCATCATGCATTTTGCTGCCGAGAGTCATAATATGGAGGACAAAGCAGTGAACTATACGCTTCGTCAACCGATCGGCATAGTGGGTTGTATCTCTCCGTGGAATCTTCCGCTTTATTTATTTACCTGGAAAATTGCCCCGGCATTGGCAGCAGGCAATTGTGTGATCGCAAAACCAAGTGAAGTAACTCCTGTAACTGCATTCCTTCTTTCAAAGATCTGTATGGAGGCCGGTCTGCCGGATGGGGTATTAAATATCATTCATGGTACCGGGCCTCTTACCGGTGAAGCCATTGTTTCTCATCCTGAAGTAAAAGCTATTTCATTCACGGGGAGTACAAGGGCAGGAGAAAGAATTGCATCCATTGCTGCGCCCAAATTCAAAAAATTATCTCTTGAATTAGGCGGGAAGAATCCGAATATCATTTTTGCTGATTGTGATTGGGAAAAAATGATGAAGACATCTATTCAATCTTCATTCAGCAACCAGGGAGAGATCTGCTTATGCGGCAGCAGGATCTTAGTTGAAGAAAGCATTTATGAAAAGTTTAAAACTGAATTTGTTGAAAAAACTAAAGCATTGACGGTGGGCGACCCACTGGATGAGAATTCAAAGCAAGGCGCTATCGTAAGTAAAATGCATTATGATAAAATAATAAGATGCATTGACACGGCA
>DATHDV010000248.1:0-7531 GCA_035318845.1 Chitinophagaceae bacterium | reverse complement strand
TCGGCAAATTCCCTTGCAAGCGGCTGGTGTTTGACCATATTATTTATACGCCCGTTGATCAATTGAAGGTTGGTAAAACTGTATTTGATCTTTCTGCCCCCTGCCGCCCTTTGGAAATCGGAAGGGTTCATGCTGAGGGATTGATCGCCGTTGACAGAACGTTTCAATAATATCATAATGACCGGAAGATATTTTTTCCAAACCTGGCTAAACATAATGTGTTGATTTAATTTTTTATTTTATCATCCGGAAGTCTTCACAGAAAATCCTATCCATTATCAGAATCAGAAAGCCGGGTAAATGAAACTCCGTTGAAAACCCTGGTCAGGTTAAAGTTCCCTGTCTGTTTCCATTCATCAAGACTGGTACTGCTGACAATTCGCCAAAAATTCTTGGACTTCAGTTCATCATAGTCAGCTCCATGAATAAAAAGTCCTTTTACCGTGCTGCGTTCTTTAAAATGAATATTTACTGCTGTCTCCTTCCTGCCTTTGTTCTGTACAAATTTTTCGATCATTTCCGTTGTCATACTATATTTTTTATTAAAAAGATAAACAATGATTAAAACCCTGGTTTAATAATTATCGCCGCTTTCAAACAAAGGGATAAAGATTAATAATTACTTGAGAAAAATGCAGGTGTAAAGGAAGAATACTGTGAAAAGAAAAATTGTCCGCTTACAAGCTATTAACCTCAAATTATGCACACGAAGATACGCTTAAATCGGCAGGGTTTCGGATTTATTTTATCCTTGCCTTAAACATGAATGCTGTTCATTCATAAACTCATTTTTTACTATCCTGCTGTGTTTAAAACCCCGCAAAAAGCCTCGATGCTAAGCTGATCGTAATGCAGGTATGAAAAATTCCATGCCCGGTCAGCAGAAATTGCTTTTTTATTCAATTTCTTCTTATCTTATCAACAAAAAAAATGGCCAGATCTCATCACCGGAAAAAACATAAGCAACACCTGCAGCAGTTTAAGCACAGCCAGGACGTTGTTGCTGATAAACCCAAAAACAAATCATCAGCTACCTGGGTATTTGGCATTGCCGGGGCCATACTTGGTTTTGCCGTTAGTTTTTTTGCCTCAGGCGCTATATTATGGGTAGCAGCCGGACTCATCGCAGGCAGTTTTGCAGGTTATTTAATTGGCCGCAGGATTGATGATCAGAAAAATTGATCCATAAAAAAACGTTCCCGTAAATTGTTGTCTTAATTGTAAAAACACTAATTGCTGTATGGGAGATCTCCAGATCAAAAAACAACCAAAGAAATACGATGTGGTCATTGTTGGTTCCGGTGCCGGTGGCGGAATGGCGGCTTATATTTTATCAAAGGCCGGGTTAAAGGTTTGCATCATCGAAGCGGGTTATATGTATGACCCGCAAAAAAATATTACCCAATTAAAAAATCCCTGGGATAGTCCGAGACGTGGGGCCAGCACAAAGAATCGTCCGTTCGGCGACTTTGATGCCTGCTATGGAGGCTGGTCATTGGAAGGTGAGCCATTTACCAAAGAAAAAGGGACCGACTGGGCATGGTGGCGTGCAAGAATGCTGGGTGGCCGTACCAACCACTGGGGAAGGATATCTCTTCGTTTTGGTCCAAAAGATTTTAAAAGAAAAAGCATTGATGGTCTTGGCGAAGACTGGCCCATCGGTTATGAAGATATAAAGCCTTACTATGATAAGGTAGATCAATTGATCGGCGTATTTGGAACCAATGAAGGTTTGGAAAATGATCCTGATGGATACTTTCTTCCTCCTCCCAAACCAAGATTGCATGAACTGTTCATTAAAAATGCAGCCGGGCAGGCGGGAGTAAAAGTAATCCCTTCAAGACTTTCTATTCTCACCAAAAAAATAGAAAGCACCACGGAAAGAGGTGCTTGTTTTTTCTGCGGACAATGCAACCGCAACTGCAGTATGGCGAAGGCAGATTTTTCATCAACCAATGTTCTGATATATCCTTCTCTTAAAACTGGCAATGTTGATATTGTTGCCAATGCCATGGCAAGAGAAGTATTAACTAATAAGGATGGTTTAGCGACCGGTGTTTCCTATATCAGCAAAGAAGATATGCAGGAATACCAGGTGGAGGGCAAAGTGGTTGTCCTCGCAGCCAGCGCTTGTGAAAGTGCAAGGTTGTTATTGAATTCAAAATCACAACGGCATCCCAATGGATTAGCTAATAACAGTAACGTAGTTGGAAAATATTTGCATGATTCAACCGGTGCTGCACTGGGAGGCATTCTTCCGCAATTATTTGACAGGAAAAGATACAATGAAGATGGTGTAGGTGGTTTGCATATTTATTCTCCCTGGTGGCTGGATAATAAGAAGCTTGATTTCCCGAGAGGTTATCATATTGAATATTGGGGCGGCATGGGTCAGCCTTCCTATGGATTTAGCTGGGGCATTGAAAACCTGAATGGAAAATATGTTGTGAAAGGAAAGCAAAAAGAAGGCGGTGGTTATGGCGCTTCATTAAAGGAAGACTATCGTTATTTCTACGGCTGCGGCGTAGGCATGGCCGGTCGTGGTGAAGCCATACCATTGGAAAGTAATTATTGTGAGATCGATCCGAATATGGTTGATAAATTCGGCATACCGGTTTTAAAGTTCAATGTAAAATGGAGTGAACACGAGATAAACCAGGCCAAACACATGAAAGAAACTTTTAAAGAAGTGATGCATAATATGGGCGCCGTCATTACTTGGGGTGGAGATGATGATGAGAAGAATCAGTATGGATTGGCAAAGCCGGGAGAAATCATTCATGAAGGCGGCACGGTAAGAATGGGTAATGATGCCAAAAGATCGGCGCTTAACAAATGGAGCCAGGCACATGATTGCAAAAACTTATTCTGTGTGGATGGCGGGCAGTTTGTTTCGCAGGCAGATAAAAATATTACCTGGACGATACTAGCGCTTTCAATGAGAGCATCGGAGTACATCGTCGACGAGATGAAAAAACAAAATTTATAGTTTGATGTTGGAAGTTGGATGTTCGATGTTGTGAACATACCAATAAAATGAAGATACTTTTACTGTAGTACACCCAACCTCCAACATCGAACATCAAACCTCCAACAAAAGAGTATGGACAGAAGAAAATCTTTAAAACTGATCGTAACTGGCGCCGTTGCTGTTCCTGCTGTTATCGCCGGTTGTAAAACTGAAGACAAAAAAACAACTGCAGCCAAAGATGAACCCAAGTTCAATCTTGACCGCAATCCCGATGAATTGAAATATGAAAAAGAGATCCTTGCCAAAGAGAAATTCTTTACAGAACATGAAATGGCAACCATTACCATTTTGGCCGACATCATTATTCCCAAAGATGAAATAAGCGGCAGCGCTTCTGATGCGAAAGTGCCGGAGTTCATAGAGTTCATTGTAAAAGACATGCCCAACCATCAAATTCCCATGCGGGGAGGTTTGCGCTGGCTTGACATGCAATGCCTGAAACGATATGAAAAGTCTTTTAAAGATTGCAGCCATGATCAGCAGATCGAACTGGTGGATATGATCGCTTACCCCGATAAAGCGAAGCCGGGAATGAAACAGGGAGCTTCTTTTTTCAGCCTGATGAGGAATTTAACCGCCACCGGTTTTTATACTTCAGAGATCGGGGTAAAAGACATCGGCTATGCCGGTAATACAAGCACACAATGGAACGGCGTGCCGGATGATGTGCTGAAGCAATACAAAGTTGCCTACACAGAAAAAGAATTGAAAGAATGTGTGAGTTTTGACAATAAATGATTATTTGTATATAACGACCTAAGCAGGTCTTTGTACCATTCGTGACATTCTTTGTGTTCTTTGTGGTAAAAAATACAAGTACCACTAAGAACACAAAGAAAAATACAGCACAAAGAACACTAAGATACCTGAATGCAGAAAAAAAATAAGGTGGCAAATTGCCACCTTATTTTTTTGATCTCATCAAATCTAAAATTATTGTCTTACGATTTTCTGGTTGTAAATTAAATTCCCGTTGCTTCCAATGACCTTAACAAAATAAAGCCCGGATGAAAGTTTGGCTGTTAAAAGCTGGTTGATCCCGGGATTGGCCGGCTTACTAATAACAATCACGCCATTCATGTCATAAACTTTAATAGTTGCTCCATCAGAACTATTGCCCAGGTCAACATTCAGCATATTATCAACCGGGTTAGGGTAAAGCCGGATACTATTTAAAGTAATAACATTATTCACTTCAAACTTGCTGGCAGTTCCTGTTTGTACTCTTAGCGTATAACAACTACTTGCATTAAATGCGCCATTACTTTTTGGATACACTTTTGCAAAATATGAACCCGGAGAAACTGTTGCATTGATGGTCTCGTTCGCCGTTCCATTATTGGTAGATGACTGCAAGGTTGTGCCACTGCTGTTGAGTAAGGCAAGTTGATAGTCTGCAGGCAATGTTGTTAATGACAACGTTATTGTTCCGCCGGTTGTGATCGTGAACTGGTAATGATCATTATCACCCCGTACTTCTATCAAACCTTTGATATCGGTATTTAATGGAATGCTGGCAGCGCCTGCAATGGTTCCGTTCGTACCTACATCATAAGGGCCGGGACAAACAACCGGTACACCGTCAGTGGTAAACTGGGCCTGTACATAACTTCCTGTTCCGGCCGGGCAGGTTGCCCTTACTCTCCAGTCGTATAAAGTACTTGCTGTTAAACCTGTCAGATCAACTGATGTTGCTGCTGTAGCAGTTGCTGCATTGATCCATGTTGGAGATGATGCCGCCTTATAATCTACATCATACGTATCAGCACCGGCAACAGCTGTCCAGCTAACTGTTGCACTTGTTTGTGTTATTGAAGAAGAAGTTAATCCTGTTGGATTTCCGCAAACAGGTGCTGCACCAATGGTAAAATTAGAATTGGAAATATCAAAGAATATATTTCCTACTGCTTCCACTTTTACCCTGTTGGTTGTACCCGGCGTAGAAGGAACCGTAATTACTTCAGAGCCGTCGTTTGCTGTTGCAGATGCTAAAACCGTCGGGAAAGTATTTCCTCCGTCGGTAGATAATAAAATATTTACAGAAGCACAATTCACAGATCCACCATTGGTACCATTTACACTCCAGGTAACTGTTTGAGAAGAACCGCCCGCCCATGTAACATTTGTATTGGGTGCAGTAACAGCAAAAGGACCTGAAGTATTGGTCACAGTAACTACCATATCTGTAAATGCTGTCTGACCAATTTTTGAACCGGCAACATAAGGATTATTATCCCTCACGGTTAACCTGAAGTTGAGGGTTCTTGAAACGGAACTTAATGCTTCAATATTTGCACCCGCATCACCACCCGGTAATGGAGGACTTACATTTAAACCAGAGAGGATCGTTGATAATTTGGGACAAAACCTGGTTGGAGATGCTGTAGGACTAAATGATAACCAGTTTGGACCGGTTGCTTTCGTCGGCGATGCAACACTGTTTGTTCCTGATGTTGTTGAATTATCATTTTGTTCCCAGCAATAAGTGATTGGATCGCTCTCGGGATCAGTAGCAGAACCGGTGAGTGCAAAAGGAGTACTGATCGGGATCGTATAATTGCTGACCGCTGCAACAACAGGTGCATGGTTAGCTGTCATAGTAAAACTTGTCGGGCAGCTCTTGCCTGCCAGGTTAGCCTGTATCTGTGCGATCGTTGTCTCATGAAAAATATCAATAGAATGCGGCGCCACATCCTGGGCTGTGATACCTGCATAACCCATGATGGTTATGCCGGATCCCACTTCTTTATTTTGGCCGGTACCTTCCAGTGACATGGAGAAGGTATGATTGCCTCCCAATTGATGACCTACTTCATGCACCACATAATCAATATCAAAATTATCTCCCTGCGGAATTCCATCAGCAGGAGAAGTGATACCCCTTCCTTTTTGCCCGTCCACACAAACGCAACCAATACATCCTGCATTTCCACCACCACCGGAAGCACCAAACATATGCCCAATATCATAATTGGCTTCCCCAATGTTTGCAGTCAGGGTTGACTGCAACTGGTTATTCCAGTTTGACATGGTTGTATAAGGATCCGTTGACGGGTTATAATAAATAACTGCTGTTGTATTGGCAATAAGATTAAGATGTAATGCCAGGTCTTTTTCATAACAACCATTACAACGGGTAAGTGTTGCATTATAAGCAGCTAAAACCAACGAAACCTGGGCCGAACTTGTTGCACCAAACCAGTTAGAATATTCTCCATTACAGGATTGAGCGAGGCGCATAGTTTTTAATTGTCCTGTTGAACTGCCGGATGCATCCGGGACAATTTGCGAATTTATATCGGATGCCATTTTCTTTTCTTCTGTAGTACAGGCCCATGGCAAATTCCCTTTTTCCCGATGTGATTTGAAAACAGCATAAACAGAATGGTCATTTGAATAGGGCTCAATGAATTCATTTTCCTTATCAGTTCTGAAGACCATGGTTTGAATTCCCTGTGGAGAAATACTCAACTTCAACGTTGCATATTTATCCGTAATGCCCTTACCGGAAAAAGCCCTGATCTCAGGAAACTGAGCCTGAAGGGCCGGTTCAAAATTGGATGCTTCAAATACTTCAAACTGTTCAAGGTTACCATCGGCATTCGGTAAAGAAATGATCGTTGAATGCCGGGCCTGGTTATCTGTCACAGTAAACAGTCCCTGTCTTAAAGGGTCAACATTCAAATTAAATAATTTGAATTCTTTGGGAAAGGATTGTCTGGCAACAGCTTTGTCAGTAGTTATCCCACTGATCGCTGTGCGTGAGGACCAATAATCTTGCTGACCAAAGACGGCCGAACAAAATAACCCGGTAAATACGAGAAGGGTAAATTTTTTCATGATTTTTTTGTTGATGATGTATGATGAGGTTTACAAATGGTGCAAGTAAGAAATAAAGATATAGAGATATATAAATGTGGCCAAATTCCTAAGGGGAAATAATACAGGTTACATTAAAAATACATATTGTCATCCCGTTGTAAATACAAACCACTAAGACACCAAGACACAATCCCGATAGCTATCGGGACACAAAGATTACTTTGTGTTACTCCGTGACTTTGTGCCTTTGTGGTTCAAATTTAAACCCGATAGCTATCGGGTGAGTCACTACCAAATATTCACCGGGTTCTCCCCAAAGATTTTGTAACTTACTGACTGTGTACTATGTCATCTCGTTTGAACCGGGGCGACCGGTATCGTTCAGCAACCTTCAAATCCAAGCTTATGTGTAAAAAAATATTTCTCCCCGTGATATTCTTATTTGTTTACGCTGTTACATCTGCACAGAATAATTATGTCATGCTTTACGAAGATTGCAATTATTCGGGCAGAAGCAAATTCATTGAACCCGGCACCTATCCCATGTCCCAAATGAAGATCGACAATGACAAACTTTCCAGCATTCAAATACCTGCCGGCATGAAGGTCACTATTTACCAGGACGATAATTTCAGGGGCCGGTCAAAAACCTATTATAACAGCGTCTCCTGCCTCGAA
>DATHDV010000247.1:0-12005 GCA_035318845.1 Chitinophagaceae bacterium | reverse complement strand
AGAATTGAAATTGAACATATTCGACCAGTTAGATTCCTATGCTCCCAAAGAAGCCATCCTGGCAACAAACACTTCTTCGATTTCCATTACAAAGATCGCAGCGACCACGAACAGGCCTGCTAAAGTGATCGGTCTGCACTTTATGAACCCGGTGCCGGTAATGAAATTGGTGGAGATCATTAATGGTTATGCCACGAACAAAGAAGTAACTGATACCCTTGTTGAATTATGCAAACAACTCGGCAAAGTTCCCTGCGTGGTCAATGATTATCCGGGCTTTGTTGCCAACCGGATATTAATGCCGATGATCAATGAAGCTATTTATTGTTTGTATGAAGGTGTAGCGGGTGTTGAAGAAATAGATACGGTGATGAAACTCGGTATGGCCCATCCCATGGGACCACTGCAACTCGCCGACTTTATCGGGTTGGATGTTTGTTATTCCATATTAAGAGTATTACAGGATGGTTTCAGGACTTCCAAATATGCGCCCTGTCCTTTATTGGCAAATATGGTTGCAGCCGGTAAGCTGGGCGTAAAAAGCGGTGAAGGATTTTATGTTTATGCGGCGGGGAGTAAGGAGTTGGTGGTGAGTGGGAGGTTTAAATAGCTGGTACAGTTTGTTGCAGATGATCAAGTGAAATCTATACCAGGGTTGACGCAAATACAAATTTTACTTGCAATTCTATGAGCAACATTACAACTATAGAGCTTAAGAACATTCACTCAGAGGACATTGGGGATGTATTGATAAAAGTTGAAAGATCTTTCGGTTTTAAGTTCGGCAAAACAGAACTTAAAGACGTTAAAACATTCGGTGAGCTTTGCGACATTATCGCAGACAAAGTTTCGGGTTACAACCTAAATGACTGTACAACACAACAGGCATTTTATAAAATTCGTGACGCAATAACTATAACCCTACTTATTGACAAAACCAATATTACTAACGACACAGAATTAAAAACACTTTTCTCTCGACAGAATCGCCGACAAAAAATTGCAACGATGGAAGGTTTGTTTGGTTTCAAAATAAGAATTTTGCGACCCAAATATTGGATTACAGTAACATTCGCTTTGACATTTCTTGCCTCTTTGGTTGGACTGTTTATATCTTGGAAGATTGGACTTGCAATTTTGATCTTTTCAATTGCAGGAATCAATCTCGCAACCAAATTCGGTAATGAACTTGATTTAAACACCGTAGGACAACTTGCAGAAAAAATTTCAAGAGAGAATTATTTGAAATCAAGACGTAGCCCTTCGACAGTAAACCGAGCCGAAATTGATAAAAAGGTGAAAGAACTTTTCATCACTGACCTAGACTTAGGTGAAAACGTTTTAACAAGACAAGCAACGTTCGTGTGAAAGAGAAACACGGTCAGCACAAACGTTATTCTATCTTCACCTCCACCCCTTCCAACTTCTTCAACTTATTCAACACTTCTTCCGTCCTGTTTTTCTCAAAATAAAGAACCGCCCTTAGCAAAGTATTTAGTGTACCTTGGGTATAAATTAAACCACTATGAAAAAGTCCCCTGTATTAATTACTCTTCTTTTTATCTCCCTTTTCACCTATGCACAGGATGAGAACCCGGATGCACCGGGTTGCAAAGACAGTCCCATGTTTACCCGCATGCCCAATACGGTCATTGGTGAATGTTCCTCCAATTATGATGAAGTGGAAATACCGATGGGTACCGATAATAACGTGACCAAAGAAGGCACAAAAACTTACTTTCAATATACTTACAATTTGGAGGAAGCAACAGCTCCTTCCTTTTTCCAAATACTTAAGAATTTTGAAAATGCAATAGTAAAAACCGGTGGCAAAAGGATCTATTATAGTAAAGAGGCGGGAGTAGCTACTTTATTTACCAGATCAGGCGGCAAGGATATCTGGGTTGTGCTGAATGACGGTTCAGGTGCCAAGGCAGGAAATTTTGCATTGACCATTCTTGAAATTGAAGGGATGAAGCAGGACATCAGTGCTAACATCATGCTCGATTCATTGAAACAAACCGGCTCTATTACTTTACATATCAACTTCGAGACCGGCAAATCTGTCATTAAACCTGAATCGCAATCCATCGTTGATCAAATGGCTGAAATGCTTAATAGTGATCCGTCTATTAAGATCAGTATCGAAGGACATACAGATAATGTGGGTACTGCCGCAGCAAATCAAACATTATCTCAAAACCGGGCAAAGGCTGTTATGGATGCGATCATTGCAAAAGGAATTGATAAGGCCCGCCTTTCATCAAAAGGATGGGGACAAAACAAACCCGTTGCCGACAACAGTACAGAAGAAGGAAGGGCCATGAACAGAAGAGTTGAGATCGTAAAGCAATAACTTTGCAAGATCTTCAGTTTTTGATCAATTTTATTTTTCAGTTCCAGTGAAAAATAAAAGCTCCCTAAAAACCTATCCATATGCCTGTACAAAATGTATTTCTTGGTAAAACCATTAATCGCTCTCCCTTAAAGTTAATGATGGGAGACAGACCCGTAGCCGACCAGGCGAAGCCGGTTACGGTGAACTTTGAAGATGATCAGAAAGCCCTTTTAGACCTAAGCAATCCTCTTGCTGCTAATTGGGCAAAAATGATCGACTACCTTCAAAAAAATAACCGGCCGGTTTATTTGGAGACCGATGCAGGCACCGGTATTATCACAAGACTATGTGCCCCCGAAGCTGCCAGGGTTTGGGAGATTGATACAACCAATAAAGAATTCGTTTATGTTTCCTTTCATACTTCTGATGCTCTTCATTTCCTGAGTCGTGATCATCCCGGTTTTCAAACGATACTTGATGCCCTGCAGGCAGCAATGGATAAGAGCTCAGTAATATTGGTAACATCAACATATCATGACTTTGAGATCATCGATGTGAGAAGTCTTCCTTCTTCTTTTGGAAATGAAGAACCACCGGGTTCACTCCCGTCTCCTGAAACACCTACCATCCCTGCCCCCAGTAAAACGGTAAGCCTGGACAGGGCAACAGAGCTTCTCAATATGATCATAAAAAAAAGTTGCACACCCTGTGTTTCGACTGCTTCCTGTATTCCTTTCAGGTGGCCCTCTAATGGTTGCTGGATAAGGGCCCACCTGATGTGTTACCTCTTGATAAGCAAAGGAGCGATGCCGGAAAAAATATGGAGTGACGGGAAGAAGTTGCGGGGCCGTTCAACAAATGTTCCGGGATGCATTGTTAAGTGGACCTGGCATGTAGCAGCTACACTGATGGTAATGCAAGGTGACGGGGTGCCCGTTAAAATGGTCATTGACCCTTCACTCAGCTACGAACTTCTTACTCCTGAAAAATGGAGATCACTCCAAACTGACCCTGATGCAACATTAAAGTTCAGTTCCTGGGAACAGTACGAACATTATAGCGGAACAGCTGATCAAGCGATGGCCGATAATGATATGGAGAAATTCAGAATAGACCTGGATCAGCTATGCAAGGAATTTGGCCCTTCGCCCTATAAATGCCCGGAGATAGGTCCGGTGTAAATTTATCAGGTTATAATTAAATCATTTCATTTTTCATCAGCGTTCAGGAGAACTTTTCTTATCAACACGATCTGCCCGAGATGATAATGATTATGTTCAATAACTCCGTGAATGTTCCTGTAGTAGTTCCCGTATTTTGCATCTGAAAATATTTCCCAAAGCTTACTCTCCGGCAACTGTTCAACAAGTCTCGCAAAGTTTTCAGCGTCTTTCCATGTTTTATCCAATAATTTTTCCCAGTCGTCCTGTGATAACACCTGCGGGTGATCAAAACTATATTTATCATGTGCATCAAGTGGTCCTCCCTCCAAAACCTTCGAGATCGCCATTACATAATAATTCATATGATAAACGAGGGTTGCAATGGTATTCAATGAATAAACCTTTGTGGTGGCTTGCTGCCATGATACATCTGCCAAAGTATCTTTGAGGTTTACCGCACACCAGTTCCCTCCAAAATAAACTGCTCTCAGGAGCTTTGCTATCTGTGTTGACGTAAGCATATTAACAGGTTTTTTATGGCAGCACGGATCCTCAAATTTATTTAAAAATCCAGTTCATAGTCAAGTGTCAGCGGGCTTGATGTGCCGGGGCTCCCGCACAAGACGAATTATTCCTTTCATAGATTTTATATTAAGCGGAAATTCCAAAACAACATGAAGCATACTAAAGAAAAACAATGCGATATAGCCCAACTTAAAATTGTACCAATACAAAAACAGGCTGAAACTCCATATGAGTACCACGATGACAATTTTTGTTTTTGATAAAGATCTACTCCAGCCAATTATTGATGTTTTAGAAAACCAGTTTAAATAATGATAGGTGTAGCAAAATGCGATAAAGATCTGGATCTTGATCCCTATTTCCGAAAGATGGTAAAATCTCCCGCCATTCTGTAGACTCAGCATTTGAGCCAGATAAGAACTGAGATCAGAAAATTTGCTTGTCAGATATGATGTTTCGGTATAAGCGGAGACAACATAATCAGCGGGAATAATAGGAAGAACAGATATTATCACCGGGCATAAAATTACAAGCATGACCCCTATTAGTCCTTCCCTGCTTTTATTATTTATTGCCCCCAGGATCATGAATAGTAGTGTAAACAAATAAACATGGATAATAGTCGGGAGGAAAACACCGGCTACAATAAAAGAAAAAGGAACATATTCTATGATAAAAAATCCTAAAACAGCACTTAGAATAAGGGACAACAGAATATATTGCCACTTATTAAAATAAACCAGCCCAATCGCAAACAGGAACATGATTAATATTATTTCCTCATATAAACCAGAAATTTCCGGAAGCCTGAAAAAAGAAGGAATGGTGATCAGTAAAGCCAGGAAGATAAAAACCCATATCCATTTACGGCTATGAACAAAATAGTTGTTTTTTTTCAACCAGCTTATTTCTGTCAGGTAATGCAAAGGGCCTAATACAACATAAGAAAAAATAAATAGTTCAAACGGAAGTTTTAATGCCAGAATAAAAGAAAATATTATCAATCCAATATTGATTATATCAATTTTTTTTGTTCTCAATTTCTTGCCTTTTTAATTTAACGTTTACCGCACACCAGCCATCAACCTATTCCCACCGATAAATCGGTGGGCTACCCCACTCACCACCCTACACCGCATCCACATCCGCCACCACCGTCACAGCCCGGAAACTTTTGCTTTGATGCAGGATGGCTACCTGTTCCAACAGATCTTTTTTACATTGGTGGATAGTTTTGCCATCTCTTGGCAGTTTCAGTAAGAGTTCCATGAGGTATTGGTTTCGTATTCGGCCGATAACAGGCTCGGCAGGGCCAACAATATATTTATCATACTTATTTCTTAGTGCATCGGCATAGATCTGCGCCGCCCTTTCCACCACTTCTTTTATTTTATGTTTGAATGTGAGATGGATGATCCGGGTGAAGGGCGGATAATCAAACTCTTTCCGTTTCTTTAATTCTTCCGCAAACATATTTTTAAAATCATGCTGTTGTACCATTTGCAAAACAGGATGCGTAGGTTGAGAAGTCTGTACTATTACTTTAGCTGTGTCTTCCCTGCCTTCCGTAGTTTCAACGAAGGAGGGTTTTCTTCCCGCACGGCCACTCACCTGCTCCATCAATTGAAAGGCCCGTTCATTCACCCGGAAATCTGCAAAATGCAATAAGCCATCGGCATCTAAAATGCCAACGAGATCAACGTTGTCAAAATCCAAACCCTTTACCACCATTTGTGTCCCGACTAAAATATCAATACGTCGTTGCTCAAATTGTTGTATCAGCACATCATGTGCATTCTTGCCACGAACTGTATCCATATCCATCCTTGCCACTTTTGCATCGGGGAAAGTTTCCTGCAGTTGTTCTTCTATTTTTTCGGTACCGAAATTCCTTTGCACAAACTTATCGCTGCCGCAGGCGGCACAGGTATGCACAGGAGGATAAGTGGTGCCGCAATAATGACAAACTAATTTATTGGTCAGTTTATGAAAGGTCAGTGACACATCACAGTATTTGCATTGCGGTATCCATCCGCAAACGGTGCAAACCTGGTAAGGTGAGTAACCACGGCGGTTTTGAAAAAGAATGACCTGCTTTTTTCTTGCCATCACTTCATTGACGGCTTCCACCAATGGCGGCGAGAGCATTACTTTCAACCGGTCCTTCTGAATGATCTTACGGGTATCAATGATCTCGATAGCCGGTAATTTCAGATCGCCATACCGCTGCATCAATTCTACCAAACCGTATTTACCGGTAGCAGCATTATAATAACTTTCCACCGAAGGCGTGCCACTGCCCAGCAATGTCTTTGCATGGAAGAGCGATGCAAAATAAATGGCAGCATCCCTCCCGTTGTATCTTGGCGCCGGGTCCTGTTGTTTATATGATGTATCATGTTCTTCATCGCAGATGATCAATCCCAGGTCCCGGAATGGAAGAAATACGGAAGACCTTGCACCAAGGATCACTCTCAATTCACCGTTCTTTACTTTATTCCAGATCTCCACTCTTTCATTTTGCGAGAATTTGGAATGATAGATGCCGATATATCCGCCAAAATGTTTTTGCAGCCGGCGGATGATCTGCGAGGTCAATGCGATTTCCGGAAGCATATACAGAACCTGCTTTCCCTGTTTGATACAGTCCTCGATCAGTTTGATATAAATATTGGTCTTACCGCTTGAAGTGACGCCATAAAGCAGGCAAACTGGTTTGCTATCCAACTGCTCCTGAACCTTTTCGAAGGATTGTCGCTGTATTTCCGTCAGTTCGAAATCGATCTGTACATTCTTGGGTAAATACTGTAACCGGTCGACATTTTTCTTCTCGGTCTTCAGAATATTTTTTTCAACCAATCCTTTCAACTGTGCATCCGATGCACCTGATTTTTTCAGCAAATTCGGTTTGGTTACTTCGCCCTCCGTTTTTACCAGGTGGAGATAACTTAATAAGAGCTCCATTTGTTTCGGCGCTTTGGTCCAGTTATTCAGCAGTTCAGAAAGTTTTTCCTCGTCACTATATTCAGGATTCAACAGCACATAGGTTTCTTTCCTGGGCGAATAGGTTTGTTTCAATGCTTCCCAAACAAAACAAACTTTCTTATTGATCAGCCGGTTGATGACGGGATAAGCATGAGATGAATCGAGCAATTGCTGCACTTCAGCCAGGCTGAGTTCTTTTTTTATCAGCAAGGCTTCACCAATAATGTACTCATCATGGTCGAGGGCGGAAAAATCTTCGCCATATTCTTCGTTGTAAACTAGAACCGTTTCACTCGATAATTTAAAATGCGCAGGCAATGCAGCTGCCATCACTTCCCCTTCGCTGCACATATAATAAGAGGCCATCCACTCCCAGAGTTTCAGTTGCTGCTCAAATACTACCGGTTCCACATCCAGCACATTCAGGATATCTTTTGTTTCAATGAATTCAGGTTTATCTTCCAGCAACCTCTTTACGATCCCGGCATATTTTTTTGTTTTTCCCAGGTTAACTTCCACCCGGCATCCGGGTTTTATTTGTTCCAACAAATGAGAAGGGATTGACCATGTATAGTTTTTTGGAAGGGCAGCAGGTATGATGATTTCAGCGTACAAGGGAAAATATTCAATAATCAATAATCAATTTTCAATGCTCAAGTTAATTAGAAAAATCTGTGTAATCCGTTTACTATTCCTTTCTCCACCCGGCATCATACTCAATCAATTTCTTTTCCATGATATCGTAAACCTTGTCTTTCAATTTTCCAATATCATCAACCGTATAACCTTCAACGGGTATTTCGTTCAAATAAAGTATCCGGCTTTGGCCGGCGTTCAATGTAAATAAACTTTGATAAGGCATTCGCCTGTAAGCATCGAGCATCAATACCGGCTTCACGGGTGTTTGTGTTTCAATCGCCACCCGGAAGGCGCCTTCATAGAAATCTTTCAATGGTTTTGTTGTCATATTAAAAGTGCCTTCGGGGAAAACCATTACTGAAATGCCCTTACTGATTATGGATTTTAATATTCTCACACTTTCAGCCCGGTTGGCGACGCTGCTCCTGTCAACGGAAACAATGGCGTTCCTGTATATAAACCCGAAAATGGGAACCTTACTCATCTCCACTTTCCCTAATGGACGGAAGGGCTGCCGGAGAGCTTTCACCAGGATCGGCCCATCCAGATAAGAAATATGATTGCTGACGAAGATGTAAGATCTTTTTTTGTCGTGCGGGACTTCATATATCCTCTTATGCCAGATAAAAATTAAAAACAACCACCAATCGGCCCAGATCATACAAAGCCTGATTGTCATATTGCCGCCCCTGATGCGGCCAAACATATTTGCAATAAGGGCAAAAGGAAAGATCAGCAGCATGATGGCCACAAAAACGATAAAGGCATAGAAGCAATAGATCCATCGCAATGGTTTCAGCAAAGCCTTCATCAGTTTTTATTTTTATATTTATCGTCATCGCCGGGACAATCGCATTGCCATTCTGTATCAAGATCAATTACAGTGACCACTTCGGTTTTCTCATTGCATTGAGCGAATACAATTCTTACATCCTGCTTGTCACCGGTCTTGCCTTCCACGGCATAGCGTGGGCATCTTGCTCCCGATAGCAATCGGGACTGCAGATCGCTTTTATTATAATTTATTTCTCCATCCCGCATGATCTCTTCCACTTCGGCCTGTGAAATATGGCGGCATTGCATCCTGCATTTTGCATGGTTGCTGTACTCAAGAAAAGAAATGCGGCGGTCAAAACCCCGATCACGGTTAACTTCAGCAGCGGGGCCTTTTCTATTATTATTGGTGACCCTCGGTCTGGGTGGAGGTTGATCATTATTCTTACAGGTCTTAATAATAAGAAGAGCGGCCCCCAAAACAATGATTAGAATATATGGCACCCATTTTTTATTCAAGGACAAACATTTGGCTAAAAATACCTGAATTTAAAAACCCAACGAAATCAAATTAATCCTGCAATCAGTGGTTATCTTTGCAGGCTTACTGCGTACTACGTAGCCTTATTTAGTGATCCTACGTAATATAAAGCAGTAAGCAGAGTAGTATGGCAGAATCAAGAACAGTGGCCTTTCATACATTGGGTTGTAAGCTCAATTTTTCCGAAACATCTTCTCTTTCACGTATGCTGGAGAATGAAGGTTTTGAAAAAAAGGAGTTTAACGACAAAGCCGACGTGTATGTGATCAATACTTGTTCTGTTACAGACAATGCGGATAAAGAATGCCGCCAGTTGGTTCGCCGCATTCAACGAAAAACCCCGGAGAGTCTTGTGGTGATCACCGGGTGCTATGCACAATTGAAACCAAAAGAGATTGCTGCGATACCCGGAGTTGACCTGGTGCTGGGCGCTGCCGAGAAATTCAATATTGCACAGCATATCAAAGAGCTGACCAAAGGCAATTCTGCAAAGATCTGCAGCTGCGATATTGAGGAGGTCTCCGATTTTCATTCTTCTTATTCCATAAATGACCGGACAAGAACTTTTTTGAAAGTGCAGGACGGATGTGATTATAATTGTTCTTTCTGCACGATCCCGATGGCAAGAGGAAAAAGCAGGAGTGATTCAATGGAGAATGTATTAAAGAATGTAGAGCATCTTGCTGAGCATGGAGTGAAAGAAATTGTATTGACGGGGGTGAACCTTGGGGATTTCAGCCCCCCTAAATCCCCCGCAAGGGGGGACTTTGATAACCTCAAAGTAGAAAATTTTTTTTCCCTTATTAAAGAACTTGAAAAAATTGATGGCATCCAACGTTTCCGCATTTCATCCATTGAGCCTAACCTGTTAACAAATGAGATCATTGAGTTTGTGGCCAACAGTGATAAGTTCATGCCGCATTTCCATATTCCCCTGCAGAGCGGTAGCAATAAGATACTTGGACTAATGCGGAGAAGGTATAAAAAAGAATTATATGCGGAAAGAGTAGCCCTTATCAAAACACTGATGCCGCATTGTGCGATCGGTGTGGATGTGATCGTTGGTTTTCCCGGAGAAACGGATGAGGATTTTAAAGAAACATTTGACTTTCTTCATTCGCTGGATATTTCTTACCTGCATGTTTTCACTTATTCTGAAAGAGATAATACGCATGCATTGACATTAAAACCTGTTGTACCGGTTCATATCCGTCATGAAAGAAATAAAACGCTCCGCAATCTTTCTTATATGAAGATGCAATACTTTACTGAACAACATGCCGGCCAAACCCGGAAAGTCTTATTCGAGGGTCATGAGAACAAAGGCATGATGGAAGGATACACTGACAACTACATAAAAATAACTGCTCCTTATAAATCAGAATGGGTGAACGAGATCGTGGAGTGGAAGATTTAGATCAAAGGCAGTAAAGTGCGGGATCAAGCAAAGTATGATCCCCGGTTAATTCCTCACTTAAATCAACACCCCGGCTGGTAATAATATCAGCATTAACATTATCATCAATCACAAATTGAACAGCGATATCATTATTTTCAATCGTCATGTTAAATTCGATCACTTGTCCATCTTCTTCAAATAGTTCAATGACAGAGTTTAGGTTTCTTGTCTCAAATTGTTCGGGCAAGGAATTTCCAATGGGTCCGGTTGCATCTAATTCATCTACAAATGCTATTAAGTCAGAATATTCTTTTGCAACGTAGCGAATGATCTTTGCAACTCTTTTTTCGATTGTATCAGGAGGGAGAATGACGAGCCCAATAACTTTAGTGAATTTTTTATCCCTGTAAGCCACGGACTATGACGTTTAAATAAGTGGAACGTACTGGGCTCGAACCAGTGACCCCTACTCTGTCAAAGTAGTGCTCTGAACCAACTGAGCTAACGTTCCGGGCAATAAAATTAGGAGTTTTCCTTTCAAAGGAATACCGGTATTTAGTTATTATTTTTTCTGGCGGTACTTTCCACCAAAATAAAAAGCTGCCTCTTCTTTCAAGAGGCAGCTTTATATTTTATACTATCTATAAACTCTTTACAAACCGTTGCACGATAAACTCCGGGTTTGCAGCAGTAGATAATTTTAATACATACACACCGGAACTCAGCTTGTCGATATTAAGGGTTGTCCTGCTTAATCCTGCAATTACATTTATTTTTTCCTGCTTTATTAAACTGCCTTTCGCATCATAGATGCTGAATGTGATAGGTGTATCGGAAGGCAGATCAAGCACTACATTAATTTCTTTGTTTGCAGGATTTGGATAGATACCCGTCGAAGGTCTTGGTATGGGTTCTGATCTTACCGCAAACGGCGAGAATGAAGTGACCCCGTTAAGTGTTTGAGTATAGGGATTGCTTCCCCCAGCGCCGGTGGGTGGACCGGCTATCCAATTCGTTCCATTGAAGCGCATCACATAAGACCTGTTCCTTTGGAAAGAAATCAGTTCCTCTGCCGCCACCCATTGAAAAGTTATATTGATATTGCTGCCACCTGCTGTCGATTCATTAATGGTCCAGGTCCTGTCAACAACATTATCGGTATAGAATGAACCTGAGACACCATTCACAAAAACTCCCTGTTTTACATTGATCGTAAAATTATCTGTTGTATGGCCTGCGTTGGCGGTAAGTACTACCGGGTTAAAACTTGAACTATTGATACCGACAGGTACAGTTCTGAATGTTAATGCCGCAAGATTTTGTACCACAACATTGCCTGAACCATTCGTTATAATATGCGAGCCCAAAGAACCTATATTGCTATTGGCAAATGAAAGATTGTTTGTTCCCAGTGTAATATTTCCATTGCTTAAAGTTAAGTTCCCTGTTATAGTAGCATTGCCGCTTAATACAACACCAATTCCATTCATAGTAGCATTAATCGTTGTAAACGCAGGAATGGACTGGATTGCTATACCACGGAATCCAAGATTACCTGCGGCAGCATTAAATACGCCGTTGTTCACCAGGTTTCCATAGATATCAAGTGTACCTCCCGTTCCTATTGTTAATGAAGCGCCG
>DATHDV010000246.1:0-3659 GCA_035318845.1 Chitinophagaceae bacterium | reverse complement strand
ACACCTGAACCATCCGGCTCTTGATTCCGCAAAGATCTCTAAGAAAGAAGTGATAAAGTGGATCGTTGATAAACTGGCTGTGGATTCCGGCATCGCAAGAGTATTTGCCATTGAAGACCTGTATAATGTTCCGCTTCCGTCCACAATCAGGAGCATGCTAAACAATGGTTATTACCCGCCCCGAAGCGGTGATATACAAATCATTTTGAAACCAGGATATATTGATGCATTATCGGGTACAGGCACTACACATGGGCTGTGGAATCCTTATGATTCTCATATCCCGTTGCTGTGGTACGGCTGGGGTATTAAACCCGGCAAAACAAATAAGGAAGTTAGTATGACAGATATCGCTCCCACTATTGCTGCTATGCTGCATATACAAATGCCCAGTGGCTGCGTGGGAAAACCGATCGAAGAAGTGATAAAATAATTCATCAACTTGCGAAATTGTTTTTTTTATATTTGTTGAATGGAAATTTTTAAACCCAGAATACTAAGTCTATGAAAAAAATAAAATGCTTTTGGCTTTTCGTATTACTCGGCGCCAATTTTATAGCCAGGGGACAAAAATCTCCCATTGACAGCATTCGCTTTTTTAAAGACGAAGGATTGATCGATATAACACTGACAACGGACATAAAGCAGTTACAATCGTCAAAAGGAGATGAGACTTACCAGGAAGCATCTGTAAATTGTCGTTTCCCTGACAGTTCCGTTATAGATGAAAAGATCAGAATAGCTGCCAGGGGACATTACAGGCGGGAGTTCTGCACCATCCCTCCCCTCTTACTGAATTTTCATAACCCCACTTCCCCGAGGCTTTCTTCCCTGGGGAAACTGAAGTTGGTTATTGGATGCGGCAGCAATACCGATGATGAGCAATTGGTGCTGAAAGAATACCTCATATATAAAATGTATAACCTGCTGGAAGAAAAAAGTTTCAGGGCAAGACTCGTAAGGGTCAGTTACAAGGATACCCGTAATAAAATAAGGGCTTTCTCACAATATGCTTTCTTTATTGAAGATGATGATGATATGGCCATGAGAAATGGTTGTGAAAAAAGAGACAAGGTCTCATTCCTCACTGAAAGTACTGACAGGGATATGATGACAAAAGTTGCACTTTTTCAGTATATGATCAGCAACGGCGACTGGTCGGTTCCGGTTAATCATAATATCAAACTGATCTTTCATAAAAAAGAACAAACAGTTCCCCTTGCCGTGCCTTATGATTTTGATCATTCCGGTTTTGTAAATGCGGACTATGCTTTGCCCCCGGAATTATTTACTGAAAGATTCGGAGTAGAGAAAGTAACCGAAAGAGTTTACTGGGGATATCCGAGGACCATGGATGAACTACAGGCTGCTTTTAAATTATTCAATGACAAAAGAAGCGCCATAACATCCCTGATAAACAACTGTCAACCTTTAACCGCCAGAACCAAGAAAAATGCGGTAGATTTTATTAACCAGTTTTATTCAATAATTGGTGATAAACGAAAGGTGCAGGACATCTTTATTGATAATGCAAGGAAAAATTAAATATTTGATCCATGGAATTAAAAGAACAATTTGAACAAGCCGCTGCCGACAGCAAAAACCTCCCTGAAAAGCCCGGCAATGATATCTTACTTCAACTTTATTCATTGTATAAACAAGGGAGTATTGGTGATGTAAATTCCGATCCGCCTTCCAATCCATTTGATTTTGTAGCCAAAGCCAAATACGAAGCATGGGCATCCCTAAAAGGAAAATCAACAACTGATGCCATGACCGAGTATATTGAATTGGTAAAGAAACTGAAAGGCAATTAGACCTTTTTTGCAAGTATTTCATCATACCAGTCACTGAACTGCTTTCCTACTTTTTCATAACTGTAGTTTGAACTTGAGGCAACAATAGCATTGCTGTTGAACGAAGAACGGGTCTTTATCATTTCGATCATCCGCTCTGCCAATGCCGCCGGGTCATTGGGTTTTACAAAAATTCCATTCAATCCTTCTGTTACCGTTTCATGAAAAACAGGGATATCACTCAGCACAACAGGAATACCACAGGCGTTGGCTTCGATGATCACACAGCCAAAAGTTTCATAGTTTGAATATAAAATAAGTGCAAGTGATCGCCGGACAAACTCAGCAAGTTCTTTCTGAGCTATTTCACCGTGAAAATGTATATTTTTTTCTGCCTGCAATTCAACAGCAAGATCCTTCAATCGATTTTCGCCGGGGCCAAAAATATCAAGAACAGCAGAAGGATATGTTTTTCTTACAATCGCAAAAGCTTCCATGATCGTTTTGGGATTCTTTAATTCCTCCAAACCGGATATATGAATAAAGCGTGTATCATTTGACGAGCTGGTTGCCGGGTAAAAGATAGATATGTCAACCACATTCGGTATTATCCTGATCTTCTTTACAGCAAATTGTTGTTGAATGGCATTGGCCAGGCGAGCTGATACTGCACTGATGGCGCTGGCGCCTAAAATTACTTTTTTCCATAAGGACCGGAGATAAAATGGCTGATCACTTATCTTTTCATCCGCCTCGGGTAAATAACCTGACCAATGTTCAGAAATGATATAAGGGACCGAGTTCTTTTTTTTTAACCACATGGCGATCGTTCCAGCTTTCATGGCTACATGAACATGAACCAGCTCAGGCGCCCCTGCCCTTTTTATATGATCAGCTATCGCTTGTTTATACAGCTTCCTGTATTTTAATTCAGACCAATACTTATCAAATAGTGAGATCCGGAATGATGGGGTATAATAATAAATGATCTTTTCGGCAAGTCCATTTTTCTGTGACTCCTCTTTGAATACATTTTTAGTAATGATCCCCTTTACATCCCTGACTATATGAATGACCCCGATATCATTATAGAGGCTTGCCGCTTCGGCATGACGTTTAATAAAATCGCCATTAAAGGGCATCAGTTTGCTGGGATACCAGCTGCAGAGCCAGAGTATTTTTTTGCGGGGCATCAGGCATTAAAAATAAACTAACGGGTACTGTGAACAAAATCTACCTGTAGCAGACGATCCTGAACCAGATAAATTATACATTTGGCTATGGCAATCCTGAAAAGGCTCCGCAATTTAAAACCAGAAATAAACACCGGCTTTGGTACCAATAGTAGCAGTACCGGCGGCCGCTTTATTAATAAGGACGGACGGCCCAATGTAATAAAGAAAGGCGTTGGCCTGCTTGAACGGCACAGTTGGTATCATACTATGCTTGCCATGAAAGCGGGCAAGTTCCTGTTATTGATATTTGTTATTTACGTAAGCATCAATCTCGTTTTTGCCGGTATCTATTACATGATCGGCACTGATCATCTTACTATAGCTAAGGATTCTTCATCTTTACATAAATTTTCAGAAGTTTTTTTCTTCAGCGCCCAAACTTTTACAACAGTGGGTTATGGACGCATTGCCCCGGTTGGTTTTGCCGCCAGCACCGTTTCCACTTTTGAAGCATTTCTTGGTTTACTCAGTTTTGCCATTGCTACCGGTTTGTTTTATGGACGTTTCGCCAGGCCAAAAGCTTTTTTAAAGTTTAGTAATAATGCATTGATAGCTCCTTTCAAGGAAGGCACTGCACTCATGTTTCGCCTGGCGCCATATAAAAACAATGCTCTTTCCGAAGTAGAGG
>DATHDV010000245.1:0-8030 GCA_035318845.1 Chitinophagaceae bacterium | reverse complement strand
TATTTTTGACGGCTAAAGTTGATTTTGTGCCTGATAAGATTTTATTATTACCGGATAATATTGCCAACCAGATCGCGGCAGGTGAAGTGATCCAGCGGCCCTCCAGTGCTGTTAAGGAATTGTTGGAAAATGCCGTTGATGCCGGAGCCACCGAGATCAAACTCATTATCAACGATGCGGGCAAATCGCTGGTACAGGTGATCGACAATGGCAGCGGCATGAGTGAAACGGATGCAAGAATGTGTTTTGAACGACATGCCACTTCCAAGATAACAACCATCGAAGACCTGTTTCATATCCGCACCATGGGTTTTCGTGGTGAGGCTTTGGCTTCGATCGCCGCTGTGGCACAGGTGGAATTAAAAACAAAAAGAACCGAAGACGAAACTGCTGTTTATATTGAAGTAGAAAACAGTGCGGTAAAAAAACAGGAACCCATTGCTGCTCCTGTTGGTACCAGTATCGCCATGAAGAATTTATTCTTCAATGTTCCGGCAAGAAGAAATTTTTTGAAAAGCAATGCTGCCGAGATGCGGCATATCGTTGACGAGTTCACAAGGGTCGCCATGTCTTTTCCCGAAATTCTTTTTACACTCACGGCCAATAACCAGCAATTATTTCATTTAGAAGCAGGAAGTTTAAAGCAGCGTATTGTTCAGTTACTGGGAAATAATTATAATGCCAAACTGGTTTCGGTAAAAGAAGATACCGACTACATGAACATTTATGGTTTTGCAGGCAAACCGGAAACCGCGAAGAAGACAAGAGGCGATCAGTATTTTTTTGTCAACAACCGTTTCATCAAGAGTGCATACCTGAACCATGCAGTGATGAACGCTTACCAGCAAATGATCCCCACTGACAGTTTCCCGATGTATGTATTGTTCATCGATCTTGACCCGACCGTGGTGGATGTGAATGTTCATCCCACCAAGCAGGAAATAAAGTTTGAAGATGAAAAGATCATTTATGCTTTTGTGCAGGCTGCGGTAAAACATGCATTGGCCCAGTTCAGCGTCACACCAACTTTAGATTTTGATCTCGATGCTTCCATACAACAACTGCCATCTGTTCAGCAACCCTTCACTGAAAAGAAACAGGAAGCAGCAGCATCCACTTCTATCTTCAAAGGTTTTACACAAAAACACCAGGCGCATTTGATTGAGAAGAGTGAGCGAAGCGAGCTAAAACATTGGAAAGACTTTTATGAAGGTGAAATGTCAAACGTCAAAAGCGAAACGGATTCTAATATTGAAAAGCCTTTCACATCTCACATTTCACGTCTCACATCTGATGTTGAATTGACCCAACTGCTGAACACCTACATCACTCTTCCTTCCAGCAACGGTTTTCTCCTCATCCATCAGCAGTCCGCTCATGAAAGAGTTATATATGAACAACTGAAGACAGCGAGTAAGGACAAACCGGTGGCAACACAACGAAGTATGTTTCCTGTAACTTTAGAATTAGCTCCTGCTGATGCGGCGATATTGGAAGAGATCCTGGCCGACCTGCAATTGCTCGGTTATTCCATTGAACCTTTTGGCAAAAATACTTTTGTCATCCAGGGAACACCTGCTGATGTGGGACAGGGAAATGAAAAACATACCATCGATGTTCTGCTGGAAGAATACAAACATTTCAGCAATGAAGTAAAGTTTTCCAAAAGAGAAAAGCTGGTTCGTTCACTGGCAAGACAACAATCTATTAAAACAGGAGTACGATTAACAGAAAGAGAGATGCGGCAATTGGTAAATGATCTGTTTGCCTGTGAGCAGGCGAATGTGACGCCGGATGGGAACCCAACTTATTTGGAATTCAAACAAGAGCAGTTGGAGAGGATGTTTGGTAAATAAGAAATGAGAAATAAAGAATAAGGAATAAGAAAGTGAACCCCGCGACTTTCTCATTCCTTATTTCTTATTATTTATTTCTTATTCTTAGACTTCCACAGCTCATAGCGTATAAAAATCTGTACAGAACTATTTTTTTCTTCCTGTGGCCCGCTACCGGGAAGGGTGAATTTGATATAAGGTTCTAATCCAAAAGAATACCTGGCGCCGAAAGAGAATCTCTTCCACTTATATTGTGTTTCTGCAATGGCCTGCAAATACGATTTCTTTAATTCCGAAGAAGTATCCTTTTTTTCTTTTTGAATAAACTTGCTAACCAATGAATCCTGCTGAAGAATATTATTCCTGATGATCACCGTTTTTTCTGATATAGCACTGACAAATTTGTTCCATTGAATACCAGCGCCAAGTGACCAATTGGGCCTGACAAAGTAATTGAAGACAAGCGGAAGTTGATGATAATACGTTTTTTTAAGTGTCGAGGAAGTTATCCTGGCGAATATCGGATTAGCTCCGGTATCGTTGACCAATCTTTGCCGGTAAACAAACTCCTTTGTGTATTGCGGCGCCCCGTACCTGAATTCTGATTGCAAAAACCACTTTTCCGGTTTAGTCATTCTTATATATACCGAAGGAATATAATCAGCCAGTGTTCCTTTTCTTCCCTGCGAATTATAAGGAACGAATTTTTGCCCTGCCACGGGCAATTGTTGTTGTAAGCCGATACCGGCGCTGAAGACCATCTTTTTGTTTTTTGTACTGTCTTTTTTTAGTTTCTTGTCCCGCACTACTGTATCCACTTGCGGTTTTTTTGTTGTTGAATCTTTTATAGTTTTCTGAACAGAGTCAATAACAGTATCTGTTTTTACAATGATGGCGACAGAATCTGTCTTAGGTTTAACAACCGGGGTAACTGTTTCTACTGAATCTTTTGGCAATTTACCTGTCTTCTTATTACCAGGAGGAAAGGTGTTTTCATTTTTCCCAGGCGCTTTCTTTTTTGTAAGAAAGGTATCCGGGTTAGTTTTTATTTGTTGTTTTTTCTTTTTTCCAATTACTCCCTGCTTTGTCGTAATTATAGTCTTGTCTTTTGTTTCAGTGCTATTTATTTTTTTTCTTTCGGGTAAAATAGTTTCAGTTTTTATAGTACTGCTATCCTTATCGTTAATTTTAAAAATACTGTCGTTGCTGTTGCTGGCCTGCGTAACACCGGTGTCGACCCGGTTAAATAGGGTGTCTTTTTCTTTTTTATTATCCTTTTCTATTACCGGAGTTGTTTGTTCAGTCTCTTGTTTTTTCTTAAACCATTTTTCAGGCCTGAGTATCCACCAGCCCAACCCCAGCAATAAAATGCCCAGCAAGCCCCAACCTGCACAGCCACTCCACCAGAAAGGAAAAACTCTTCTTTTATCCTCTTCATCTAAACGGCGCTTCATATCTGCCCATGCCATATTCTCATCCGGCAGGGGAAGATCGATCCATTGCTGGTTCAATTGTACTTCATATGGTAAAAGCTCATTCATTAACTGCTTTGTTCATTTATCTTTTTTTGTAATTTTTTTCTTGCTTCACTTAAATGCCATTTACTGGTGCCCTCGCTGATGCCTGCCAGTTTCCCTATTTCCGCATGACTATATCCTTCCATGACATACAGGTTAAAAACAGCTTGTGTGGCCGGCGGTAATTCCCTTACCAGTTCGAGTATCGCTGTTGCAGACATATTGGAAATAGCAGCAGGCGGCACATGTATATTGGCCGCCTGCTCCAGTTCACCTGTACCCGATAAGGTTTGCCTTGCTTTTATAAAATCCAGGCAACTGTTTATTATAATGGTACGGACCCATGTATACAACGATGCTTTTTCCCCATCGAAGCGATTGATATTTTTATATGCTTTATAAAATCCCGTGTTAAGCACTTCTAATGCATCCCTTTCATTTTTTGTATAGCGGAGACAAAGGTTCATCATGGCCCTGTAATAGCTCCGGTAGAGCTGTTCCTGGGCTTTGCGGTCATCTTTTTTACAACCATCAATAATCTTTTCTATGTCTGTTTCCTGGTCCGGCAGATGTTTCCTCCCTTTTCATAAAAATTATATTTGCAACTTATACATCATTTTTCAATTATTATCATCGCCGTTTTATCCTGAATGTTCCGTTTAAATTATGAGTAACATTCAATACATCTTTAAATTGCCCGGAAAAACTTCCTTCAAAATAACCGCCCACCGGCGGATGACTGGTGATAACAATATTAAATGGTTGTATGATCGTTGAGTTTCCACCACCGCTAAAGTAGATCCCGGTGCTGAAAAAACTAACAGGAAACGTACCTGCAGCGCCATTACTTGCATATTCAAGCGTAAGATTTTCTGTTTGTGACCTGTAACCTCTTAAAGTAATATGGTTAACCCCTAAAGTATCACTTTCATAAAAGTTATCTCCCGGAATCGTACTGGATAAATTAACCGATCCTCCATCAAGGGTATAATTCATAAACTCTAGGGTAGATGTTCCGCAGGCGGTGATGTTGCCGGCATTGGTAACAGGAACTGTGACAGCCACTATCGCTGGCTGACCTTGTTGCTGTGCCTGGCTGTCGGTACCTGTTATTGAGCAGGTAGTCTGAGCTGTGCCGCAGGTAACAAATGTTATGGAAAAATCACCGGTTGCATTTACCGAAGCGTATCTCGTTATATTATTATATACTATTTCAGCAAAACCATTCGTCACCGGGTTACTGTTACAATTCAGCAGTTTTCCCTGTATGGTCATTATATATTGTGAATTGTTACCCGGTACAGTTATCGTCCCCAGGTTTGTATTGTTGGAAAAAGGTCCCACATTTTGAGAATAAATAGCATTGTTACAGGGATAAGGCGCCAACACTTCAAGCACCAGGTTTATATTAGCTGGTACAGGACCATTGATCCAGCCTAATGAATCAGTGTAGCCATGTGCCCCGCCCCAGCCCGTAAGTGGCCTGATCCATACTTCAGTATGTATAAGTGGTAAGCCGCCCTGGCTGACAAATTTTGCTGTTACATTGACAGTTGGTCCCGGGTAATCACAGTTCCAGTAAGTAAAATGTTTTACATCGCCTTCGTATGCATTACCGTTTTTAGTGGCTATACCTTCTTCTTTCCAAAGCCCTGTTTTCTCGTCCACATACCAGAGTGCGATTGTATTGGGTGCTGACGCCTGCAGACCCGAAGGAATAGAGAAATTAAGTTTGGCAGTATTGCCGGTACTAATTTGCAATTTTTCACCGGCAGCCGATTCCAACTCCACGGCCATCATTGCGTATGAAGCCAGTATCACTCTTTTATTGTCTTTATCATCGGCGAGGAAAGATCCGGGTATTGTTTCGCCAATATCCTGGCTCGTCGGATCAATATAAGCTGCATAAATATTAACCAAACCGGAATAAGTGCCACCGGAGGCTTTAGAAAAACTGTTAGCAGAAAATGTTATAGAACTCCCGTTGGAAAGCGATACTACTCCCCCGCCGGATGTATTCAACGAACCAGCCAGGGTTTTCTTCAGTAATTTAATTTTAACATGGTTCACAGCAGTGGATGCACTGAAAACCCGGAAGGCTTTGAAATAACCCGGCTTTTCAGCTGTTACCAATGAAGCCGATTTGTCCAGAGATGCATTTCTTATCCTGAAATAACCTTTTGCATCGGTTACCGCTGTTTTGCCGCCTACGGTGATATTGGCTCCCTGTGCAGGGTTGTCGTTCTCATCTACCACATTACCCTGGAGTATGGCTATAACAGGGTCTTTACTGGTGGTTGATTTTGTAAAACTGATCTCTTTCTGACAACTTATCGTAAACAAAGAAAAACAGGCGATGGCAATATAGATGATCCTCTTCATAATAAATGATTTTAGAGCATATACTGCCAGGAAAGGGAAAAGGTTGGGTAGATGGGGGAAATAATTAGAAATAAGAAATAAAGAATAAGGAATAAGAAAGTATGTCAACTACGAAGCTTACTTCCTTATTCCTTATTTCTTATTATTCATTTCTTATTTTCTTCAATAGCTATTTCTTATTCCCTGTAGAAACTTCTCCATCGCTCTTCTTACATCCGTTGCTGAGGCTTGATGATTATTGACCAATGTAGAAAAAATAAGCAGTTTTCCTTTTTTGGTATATAAAAACCCGCTGAAAGCTACCACACCGGATAGTGTTCCTGTTTTACCATAAATAAATCCGCTATCAGCTTTGTAATAACTGCTGATGGTTCCTTCGCCGCCGGTGGCAAGGATGACTTTGATGCGATCCATTCCAAATTCATTCTTCATTTTATTGAGGATGGCGACAAAATCCTGGGGCGTAAATAAATTATAACGGCTGAGACCGGAACCATCCACCCATCTTGGTTTTTGCGGCAGGTCTTTGAAGTCTGTTTTCAATAATGTATCAATGATTTTTGCATCATTCATTATTCCCAGTCTTTCATTACTCACCATTAATAAGGATTGCTCCGCAAAAAAATTATCGCTGCGGTGCATCATGGGTTTGAGGAGGGAGTCGGTGGGTTGGGAATGGATTGTGTACCATTTTTTGATAGTAGGATGTTTAGGCTCTTTGTCAAATTGCTCATCTGGATTACCTCCCATCCATAAATATTTGCCATCACCTCTTAAATCATCCAAGACATATGAAAATGATTTTCCCACCTTATGTGAAAGGATCCTTAATGTGGTTAAAATGCCATTTGTGGCAAATGGAATTGTAGTGGGTGTAAATAAATGATCAGAGGAGTATACGCCAAAGTCATTAGAATCAATTGACCTGCTTATTTGAATTTTTTTCGTACTAACCGTTTTCATCGAAAAAGCTAAAACCTCATAAGTATTAATTAACGAATCAAAATAAATGTTGTTTGTTTTAAATAAGTTTCCCAAAAAAAGTTCTTCGGTCTTGCTAGTATCAATCTTATTCTCTTGAGTAAAATTTTTTAAACGAAATGTCACTGTATTACCTGAGACCGGGAAGGTGTTTCTTTCTGCCATATAAGATTCCTCATAATCATTCCATGACCATCCGCTACCCCAACGTTGTGGGGCGCCCAATGTTACCAATATGCCAAACCTCTTTTGATGCTTAGAGTTAAATTCAATAAAATCGTAAACTCTCTGATTTACAAAATCATCATGTAAAAAAGTAGGGTCTCCAGTTGGTTTAATTACTATAAGACTGTCTTTATATATGTATTCTTCCGGTATTCCATACCTCAACCCCACCAAACTATCCCCCAAATATTTCATCGCTGCATAACAGGTAGGCAGCTTGGTATTGCTCGCCGGCACAAAATATTTATCGCCCTTGTAATTGAACCAGTATTTATTGGCAGCCGGTTCAAAGATGCTGATGCCGACATGTGCGGTGGTCAGTGCTTTGTTGCTTAAAACATTTTCGTTGGCGGATTTGGAGATCTGTTTTTCAATGGAGCAAGAGGAAAGAAGTAAAAAGTAAAAAATCAAAAGTAAAAAGCCTGCCAGACCGGTTTTGTTCTTTTTTTTCATTTTGACTTTTGAATTTTGACTTAACTACGCTCCTGCGCCCGCAACCATCGTTCCGGTATCTCGTTACTGCTGGCCAGCAAATAATCCTTATAACTGCAGGCAATGAATTTTTTATCGGGCAGCTGCATCCACCATCTCCCGGTTTTTTTGCTTTGCAAAAAAATGGTTTCTACTTCGGCAAATGCCATATGGTATTCATTGAAGGAATCTCTTTCATCGATCTGGGCTTCCCTCCTGCCCCGGCTGCGGCCATCCAGCAGGTACCAGAGCATGTGACTGATCTGTTTGGCAGTGAGTTCATCTTTGTCATTCCTGGCATCATACCCATAAATACCGATGCTGTTCACATTGGGACTCATGCCGGCATAGCGCATCAGCACACAGGCTTCTTCACCGTTCAGTCCATTTGGAGAAATGGTGTTGGCAGGTGCATAGGCATTGGCAATGGCCGTGATATCGAAAGAAAAAAGATTGCTGTTGCGGATCACCGGTTCCATTTCGTCGATACTCTCCTTTACACTTCCTACCCGGTAACAATCAAAACGGAGCTTATCCATTGTTTCCAGCATCCGCGGATGTACATAATAACTCTGGAAAGCGATATGATTGTAGTGACGGATAAAATTCGGTTCGCCGG
>DATHDV010000244.1:0-9597 GCA_035318845.1 Chitinophagaceae bacterium | reverse complement strand
TTTGAATTGAAAAATTATACAGGAGCAGAAAAATATTATGCACAGCTTAAACAGATCACGGCCAGCCAGGAAAATAAACTGGAAGCCATGCGTGGTTTGCTGAGATGCCATTACCAGCAGGAAAAATGGACAGAAGCATTGGAGAATGCCAAAGAACTGACAGCAGCCAAAGGCAGCAGTGCTGATGATAAATCGCTTGCCAATATGGCTATTGCCAAATCCTACCAGGTAAGCGGTGAATATGACCTGGCCATTAA
Organism: Chitinophagaceae bacterium; assembly: GCA_035318845.1. GTDB lineage: Bacteria > Bacteroidota > Bacteroidia > Chitinophagales > Chitinophagaceae > JJ008. The sequence goes on along the minus strand of DATHDV010000244.1, from coordinate 9,340 downwards.
CAACTTTAAGCAAGTGGTGCAATTAAATAAAGCAGCGCTGGCAGCAGAAGCCCGGTATGAGATCGCTGATTGCTGGTTCCGGGTGAATAAATTAGCCGAAGCCGAGAAAGCAGCTTTTGAAACCATCAACAAATCGGGTTCTTATGATTACTGGATAACGAAAGGATATATTTTACTGGGAGATATTTATTTTAAACAAAAAGATTATTTCAATGCCAAAGCAACTTTCCAGAGCGTTGTTGATAATACGATCAATGCGGAACTGAAGTCAGAGGCACAGGGAAAGCTGGCGCAGGCAACGGAAGAAGAAGGTAAATCAAGTAAGGTGAATAATTAGATGATAGATAAAAGATAATAGATGATAGTGGATGTAAATTGAAAAGTACTAAAATGTCCGAAAATTCAGTAGTGCGAAAATTGTCCTGCAGGGCAGAACAAAAAGATAAAAGACAGAAGAAATGATGAAGCAACAATTGTATAGAATATTTTTAGTTGGATTGGGGATTTTCTCATTCGGGATGTCATATGCCCAAAAGGATACAACCAAGAAAGGGGGTATTGATATCATATCCAGTTTCAAACCGGTGCTCCATGAAGCTGCGAAAATTAATTTTAATGCCACACCTCCCGCAGCTGATACCACGAAAGCAAAACTGAATTACGATATTCCCAACCAGAATTTATTGTTTGCTTACCAGCCGGGTTCATTGAAACCTCTTGCTCTTGATATAGATACAGGGGGAAAATTTGACAACAGCAGTTATATAAAGGCCGGCTTTGGAAGTTTAAGAACACCATTTATACAGGCGGGTATCTCATTTGGCGATGGCAAAACAGCCGGTTTGAATATTTATGCCAAACATGTAGGATCCGATGGTAAAAAGCAATTTCAAAAATTCACCAATACGGAAGTAAAACTGGCCGGTTATTTTAAGACAGGCAATAACCAATGGGATGCGAGCATCGGAACCATTCAACACCGTACTTATAAATATGGATATGAACCCGATTCATTATTATTCCCCATCGATTCATTGCGGCAAAATTTTCAAACGATCGCCGGCCATGTAATGATGCACAATATCAATAAAACAAAATTCGGACTTACATACTGGCCCGAGATCAAGATCGATGTTTTCAATGATAATCACAAGAATTCCGAAAGCAATACCGTGGTAAACCTGCCCCTGCAAAAAACAGTGGGAAAGGTCTTTGCTGTCAATCTCGGAATCACTTTTGATCTTACCCGGTTTTCACCAAGCGGTAAATCGGCAATTAATAATACGATGTATTATATTACTCCATCTGTATTATTTAAAACGCCAAATATCAATGCTGAGGCGGGTATCCGGCCATCATGGGATAATAAAACATTTAAAATGTTCCCGAATGTGCTCGTTGCCATCAGCACCAATGATAAACGAATTAATTTCCAGGCAGGATGGACGGGTTATGTCCGCAAAACAACTTATCAATACCTGGCTTCTCAAAATCCCTGGTTATATGTACCTGCGGAATTAAAAAATACATGGATCGAAGAACGTTTTGCAGGATTTAAAGGTTCAGTTGGCGATCATTTCAGTTATGCAGCTAAAGTTGCATTTAATAAATTGAATAACCAGCCCCTGTTTGTCAATGATTACAGGGTTGGAAGCGGGGGAAAGTCATTCCGGGTCGTAAATGAACCACAAATGAATGTTGTGAACTTTGGTGGTGAAATGGGATATAATATCGCTGAAAAATTTTCCATCATTGCTGGTGTAGCACTCAACCAATATACAGGCTTACAAACAAATGCCAAAGCATGGGGATTGATCCCGCTTGAATTAAAAGGTAATCTGCGGTTGCTGGTCATCAAAGACCTGTGGTTAAAAGCTGATCTCTTTGCCTGGAGAGGAGCCAAATACATGAAGAAAGATGGCACGGACGGTCAAATGGACGGTGCATTCGATCTGAATGCCGGTCTTGAATTTAAAATAACAAAGAACCTCAACCTGTGGACACAATTTAATAATGTCTTCAATAAAGAATACCAGCGCTGGAACCAATATCCGGTGTATGGGTTCAACTTTACCGGCGGTATCGTATTTTCGTTCGATCAAAAGAACAAATAATGTACGAAGAGCTTTACCGGTATTTCATTCAACATAAGAAATTAGCTGTACCGGGTGTTGGTACTTTTTTGCTGGAGAGAAGACCAGCCGTCAATGATTTTGTCAATAAGCAGATCAACCCACCCATCTATTCGGTCACATTGCAGGCCACTGTTGATCCTCCATCCATTCATTTTTTTAAATGGCTGGCAGGAGCATTGCATATTTCAGATCATGATGCCATTATCCGCTTTAATGATTTTGTATTTGATTTTAAGAAACAGGTCAATGATGGCAGTACTATTGAATGGAATGTTATGGGCGCAATAAGCAAGGGCGTTGCCGGCGAAATTAAATTTGACCCTGCCATAAGACCGGCATTGGAAAAACCTGTTGTTGCTGAAAAGGTCATCCGGGAAAAATCAGAGCACATGGTCAGGGTAGGAGAGGACCAAAAAACTTCGGCGGAGATGACGGAAATGCTTAACCTGCCGGTGATAAAAAGATCGAAGTGGTGGATAACTGCGCTGGTAGCCGGTTTGCTGGCTCTTCTTTTTATAAGCTGGTATTTTTCTGAATACGGGGTCGATGCTTCTTCAACGACCAATAATATGAAACTTGTTCCGGTTGAAGCCACGGCTCCATATCAAACTCTTCAATAAGTTACCTCACCCCAACATTATTTTTTTAGGTTGAAGATTCTGCGCCCCCTCTCCTGAAGGAGAGGGGAGAAAGACTCTGTTAATTTAGTGACAGACAAGGGGTGAGGTTTTGACATGTGGTCATTTGATGATTTTGATATTACTTTGCCAACCTCATATGTCCAATTTAATTCATTATACCCATTGCCCTGTTTGCGGTTCAACAGCTATTAAAAATGTTTTATCGGCAAAAGATCATACTGTAAGCGGGGAAATGTTTTCAATTGCTGAGTGTAATGACTGTTCTCTTCGCTTTACACAGGATGTACCGGATGCTGCTTCAATTGCGCCATATTATAAATCCGAAGATTATATTTCTCATACCAATACTTCAAAAGGGCTTATCAATCGTCTTTACCAGTCAGTTCGTAAACGGACATTAGCGAAAAAAAGAAGGTTGCTGCAAAGAGTAACCGGGATGGGCAAGGGTCATTTACTCGATGTGGGAAGTGGCACAGGTGCTTTTGTCAGCGAGATGACCCTGCATGGATGGTATACAACGGGACTTGAACCGGATGAAGGCGCCAGGCAAGTGGCAAAGCAACTATACAATGTTAAACTGGAAGATGCTGACCAGTTTTATCAATTGGCGCCAGAAAGTTTTGATGCTATCACACTCTGGCATGTACTTGAGCATGTGCATGAGCTTTCAGCATATGTTCAACAGTTAAAGTCATTGCTAAAAGAAAAGGGAAGGCTCTTTATCGCTGTCCCTAACTACACTTCAAAAGATGCTGCTATATATAAGGAGTGCTGGGCGGCTTATGATGTGCCCCGGCACCTGTATCATTTTTCTCCCCGGTCCATGCAGGTCTTGATGGAAAAACATGGATTAAAACTGCTTGCCTGTAAGCCTATGTGGTATGATAGTTTTTATATTTCCATGCTGAGCAGTAAATATAAAAACGGAAAAACAAACCTTCTTGCTTCATTTTTGAATGGTATTCGTTCCAATTTGAAAGCAATGGGTGATGTGAAGAAATGCAGTTCGGTGATTTATATTATCGGGAAATAAATATTACTGACTAAACTGCACCTCATACAACTCGGGCCACCATTTACCCGTGATATAAATTTTCTTTGTTGCTGCATCGTAGGCAATTCCATTGGGAACATCGGCAAGGGGGTCAATAGCCCTGATCCGGTCCCACATACCTGTAAGATCTGCTTTGGCAACTATCTGCCCGGTGGCGGGATCAATTTTAAAAATATAAGGAGCCTGGTATTGGTTGGCATATACAAAGCCATTGATGTATTCCAGTTCATTGATATCGTGGGTTGGGCTGCCCGCATCAGTCACCGTTTGTGTTTTTATTAATTTCATGGTGGAAGGTTCATAATAATTCAGGTCGCTTCCTCCTGTGCTGACGATAAGATTTTTTCCGTCATTGGTCAATCCCCAGCCTTCGATATCAACGGAGAATTCTTTTATCTTTTTAAAATCCTTCAGGGTATAAACAAAAACTGTTTTTTCTTTCCAGGTAAGTTGATACACCGTATCATTTAAGATGGTAACGCCTTCCCCGAAATATTTTTTGTCAAGCGGTATCCCTCTTATTGCCTTACCTGTCTTCATGTCCACCTGCTTTAGCATTGAATGACCATAATTGCCGGTTCCTTCATACATATTTCCATTGTAAATGATCAAACCCTGTGTGTAGGAAGAAGTGTCATGCGGGAAAGTAGCGACTATTGAATGGGTCATACCTTTTGGACTATCGGGTGGTATTTTACCGTCATTTGTATGATCGCCGTCCTTATTCTTACAAGCGACAAGGCTGATCAGAAGAACAACAGGAAATATTTTTTTCATGATTAAGAAATAGATTTCACACAAAAGTAAGGGTGGACAAGGCTTTTGCCTGTTAAAGCTTTTAGAAGGACAGCAGGTATAGGAAAAATACGATACAAATAGTTCTTGTACAATTGATTAAAAGGATTATATTTGAAATCAGAATATCCCCTGATCACCGAAATTTCTCCCCCAATACCTATCGAACCGAAATCGTATCCCTGAGACGCCTTTATTAGATTCCCATTATCCTTTACTATTCCGTTTCCTGTTGATTGACCCCTGGCAATAAGTTTTGTCATGCCATCACTAACGTACAAATGAAAGGGATCTATGAAGACGGGATTAATCTTTGCTTTCTTTTTACTGGCTTCCGCTAGTCAGCTGACCGCACAACGGGAACGCTGCAATACTTTTTCTTATCAGCAGGAGCAATTAAGAAACGATCCGGCATTGGCCGAAAAGATGAATGCGATAGAAGCATTTACCAAACAACATATTTCTATTGCTGGAACCAATATATCAAACAGGATGGAAGGCAACACCATTAAGATACCCGTTGTCGTTCATATCTTATATCATACCTCATCGGAAAAAATAAGCGACGCACTGGTGCAAAGCCAGATAGAAGCATTGAACCGTTGTTTTCGTTATCGCAATGCAGATTCTGTAAAGACGCCTTTATATTTTAAATCACTGGCAGCAGATGTTGAAATAGAATTTCAACTGGCAACATCTGATAGCCGGAAAAGGTATACCACTGGTATTATCAGAAAATATACACCCGTTACCAAATGGGTAATGGATGATAAAATGAAATTCACTGCCAATATGGGTGATGATGCCTGGGATTCAAAAAGCTATCTTAATATCTGGGTTTGCCATCTTGATAAACTGGCCGGATACTCCAGTTTACCCGGCGGCGATGTAACGAAAGATGGATTGGTAATGGACTTTGGTGCTTTTGGTGTGTTTAATTCCGGCAACGGTTATGATATGGGCAAAACAGCTGTGCATGAAGTTGGGCACTGGCTTGGTCTGAAACATCTTTGGGGCGATGAGAACTGCGGAGATGATGGAGTAAGTGATACTCCGAAACAAGCCAGCTATACTATTGGATGTCCTTCATCGATCCGTATCACCTGCGGCAATGGCCCTAATGGTGATATGTATATGAACTATATGGATTTCTCCAGCGATGCATGCATGAACCTTTTTACCAAGGGCCAAAAAGCAAGAATGAGGGCTATTTTTGAACCTGGCGGCTACCGCAATGCTATTCTTTTTTCAAAAGGACTGGATCAGCCCCTTATTTTTGAATCGCCTTTGCCAGAAACAGATCCACAATGGCTTCATCCGCAACTTTACCCCAATCCTGCCACATCGGTCATAACCCTTGACCTGGCCTATGATCCGAGATGGGTCGGTAAAATGATCCAAATAGTGAACTTGCAGGGGCAAACAGTGCTTCAGATCCAGATTACGACCAGGTTTCAGCAGATCGATATAAATAAATTACAGGCCGGCATCTATTTCCTTGCAGCGAAAAAGGAGGACGGGGAGTCTATGAAGATGAGGTTCGTAAAATTATAATCGCAAATGGGTCAGACCGGAACGGTCAGACCTGAGTCGCAACCAACACTAACGGCAAGCAAATAAAAGGAGTCGTTCTGAGAGATCGGGACGGCTTTTTGTTTAATTAAGGACCGCAAAGCCCTTTTAATGTTGCTGAAAAAGTGGATTCAGAAAAACTGATGAAGTCAGTATTTACAGAACTGTCTTTAAGGATCCTGAAAGAACCATTAGTAGAAGCGTTTTGTCCAACTTCGATGACACTCATCTTTACTCCTTTGGAGCCAACCTCAATGCCGGTATAAATGGAGGAATTATTATAGCTGGGATTAAAAGCTGTCTGCGCAAAGGAGGGAAGACCTATAAGCAGGACCCGTGACCCGCAATAATTGCCGGCGCAAAAATGAATTGAGCATGGGTAGTAATTTTCTGGGTATAAAGTTACTGCAATGCTTTCCAGCTTTTCGCCTGCGGCCTGTCAACAACCAGGTAATGTGAAAAAAATATAGCTAAAATAAAAAAGCCGTCCCGATAAGTCGGAGCGGCTTTTTTTGCAGAAGTTAACTGCATTAGCTGAATAAACCACCTTTTTTAAGACTTCTGACGCCTTCGCCGATCTTGAAGCCATTATGATAAATTTCAATTTTATAATCACCAGTCATAAAATCAGTCTGGTGAATTGGAAATTGTATGTTCTTACGTTGTCCCTGTACATAGTCAACCGGAACTTTGGCAGTAAATGGTTTCTCGCCTTCTGTACGGGTATTTAATATACTTCCAGCTTCAGTAGAAATTACTTTTCCATCTGGCGCTGTTACGATCAGGTACATGTCTGCCGGTCCTGATTTGGCAATCCGGTTCTCTACATCAAATGTCACTAACAGCTTGTCAACTCTTTTGGCTGTTGAAGTACTCTTTTCTTTGCCGCTTTTCTTTTCATCTACAGGAGTTACCTGGATATTCGAAGCGCTGAAAGTAGAAGCTACATCAACTGTTTTTTCAAGATCTTCTTTTGCTGTTTTTGTAGTAACAAGGTCCTGCTCCACTGCCGCTTTTTCTGTTTGTAATGTTGTATTGACTGTAACCAATTGCTGGTTCTCGCCGGTAAGTCTTGCTACTTCAGTTTCCAGGCCAGTGATCTTATCATTTAATTCACTGATCATTGTTCTTGCTTTTGCCAATTGGGACTGCGTAGCATTCTTGTCGTTCAGGATCTTTCTTATCTCCACTTTTTTTGCATCAATTTCTTTTTGCAAATTGCTTTTTTCACCCTGCAAACTGTTATTAGCCCCAGTGATGGAATCGAGCCTGTTCAGTGAAGAGTTGAAACTTTCCTGCAGGTCATTTTTTTCATCTGTTACTTTAGAGATCTGTGTAACCTGGTCATTGATCTTTTTCTCAGATTTGTTTTTGTCATACAATAAATAACCCCAGGTGCCTAATAAACCTGCTGCCATTAAACCAATTATGAGGTTTTTGTAACTTTTCTTGCTTTTGGGAGCCTGGCTTTGATTAGTTGGGGTAGCCGAAGGATAATTAGTTTCTGTCATAATGAAGGATTTTAGATTTGTTGTAAAATAATAATTTTTATTGGAATTTAAAAGTGGCCGCAAGCTAAACCTCTCCTGTTGGCCTATTTTGATAAATCCTGTTAAAAAACTTTATGATTTATTTCCGGTCATCAATTCCGCAGCACAAATTTCGAAAACCGTGCCAGAAAGGATGGATTAGCTGTCATCCCAACAATTTTTCGTAAAATATCAAGGCTCAAAGCCTGTATCTTAGCATTTTATGAGTGTGGAGAAAATCATAACAGACTGGAAAAAGAGATCTTTTAAGCCGGTTTATTGGCTGGAAGGAGAGGAAGAATATTTTATTGATAAGGCTGTTGAATTTGCTGAACGCCATATTCTGAGTGAAAGTGAGACCTCTTTTAACCTGACGGTTTTTTACGGTAAAGATGCCAACTGGCCTGATATAATAAATGCTTGTCGCCGCTACCCGATGTTTGCGGAGCGACAAGTGGTATTATTAAAGGAGGCGCAGCAGATGAAAGAAGTGGAAAAATTGGAATCATACATAGAAAACCCGCTGCATTCTACCATCCTTGTTGTTTCATACAAAGAAAAAAAATTAGATGCCCGGAAAAAATTTGCCAAACTGATCAAAGAAAAGGGAGTACTGCTGACGACAAAAAAAATGTATGATAACCAGCTTCCTGAATGGACCACTGAACTTCTCCAGGCAAAGGGTTTGACCATCACTCAAAAAGGATTGGCATTGCTGATAGATCATATTGGCAATGACCTGACCCGGATCGAAAATGAAGTGGATAAGATATCTGTGAACCTTGGGAAAAGAACCAATATTACGGAAGATGATATTGAACAGTATATTGGTGTAAGCAAGGACTATAATGTTTTTGAATTGCAATCGGCTTTAGCCGCCAAAGACCTTGCAAGGAGCATCCGCATCATACAGTATTTTGAAGCAAATCCAAAAGCGGCGCCGATACAACTGGTGTTGCCATCGCTTTATAGTTTCTTCAGCAAAGTGTTTATGATATTCGGTGCCGGCACCAGTGATGAGAAAACAATCGCGGGGAACATCGGCATTAATCCTTACTTTATGAAAGAATATATGCTTGCCGCCCGGATGTACAGTTATCCCGGGGTGGAAAAAGCCCTGCTATTGCTTCATCATTATAACCTGAAAGCTGTGGGAGTGGGCGATACGGGAACGGAGGATGCTTCTTTGTTAAAAGAAATGGTTGTAAGGATCATGACCTAAGGATGTTTCGGTAAATTCCTTTTCTTTGTGCCCCGAAGGTTCAAAGAATCCTTTGGTGCAACTTATAATAACTCAGATTCATCTTATTTGCCAGTAAAATAAAAATCATGAAATGAGCCATAAAAATTACCGGGCAATTTATACCAACTGGCGATGATAATTTTTATGGCGAATTCCATGTGACAAAAAAAACAATAAAAAAATAAGCACATGAAAAAAATATTACTTAGTCTTTTGGCAGGGTCTGCCATTTTATTGACCAGTTGTTTGGAAACAACCCAGGAGATCACTCTTAAAGATGATGGAAGTGGTGTCTATGTTAATACAAATGATATGGGTAAGGTTCTCACGATCGCAAAGAATATGGGCGCAGCCGACAAAATACCCCCACA
>DATHDV010000243.1:0-11283 GCA_035318845.1 Chitinophagaceae bacterium | reverse complement strand
TTCCAGCGGATGAGATCATATTTCCTGACACCTTCTCCACCCAATTCCAATGATCTTTCTCTTACTATATATTTAAAGAAATTTGCTTTGGTCAAACCGGCAGGAATATCAACAGTAGCATCGGGAGTATTAATGGGTTTACCATAACCTCTCCGGCGAACCATATTGATAGCATTATAGGCAGCAGCAGTGGGTCCGTTCAATTCATTCTCTGCTTCAGCAAACATGAGCAATACATCTGCGTAACGAAGTATCTGCCATTTCAATCCAAAATATTGTACCGCATCTGTAGGAGAAAAACTTGGACTGGTGATCCAGTCTCTCCTGTATTTTCCATCATTAAGATTCGTGATCACCTGGCCTGTTCTTACTCCGGTCGTTGAAGAAAAATAAGTAGCGATAGTTACGTCTCTTCGCAGGTCAGTAGAATCAAAAAGATAGAAATAACTGGGCAATGGATTCACACTGCTGTTACCCAGATTATTTACTCTTGGTCCATTATAATAACCAAGCTTTGTATCCTCCTGTCCTGTAAGCCCGATCGCACTGGCCTGGAATATCAACTCTCCATCCGGATCACTGACCGCATGTGCACAGACCTGGTTTTTCCAAAGCGCTTTAAAACTTGGATTCAAATTATGCTGGGCTGAAGTCATAATTGCGTTGCATTCATCTTTTGCTATTTGATAATAGGTCAGGTAATCGGCTCTTCTTTGTACGCCACCACTTTGGCGAAGCGCCCATCCTCCCCTGAACAAAGCGATCCTTGCTCTTAATCCTCTCACGGCAGCTTTTGTTATCCTTTCATCAACCGGGTCGCCGATACCAGTTACTTCATTACGCCAGGGTACAAGACCTTCAGCAGTTAGAAGATCAGCAATGATATGGTCATACAAAGTATCCATACTCACTCTTGAAGGGAAGGGGTTGGTCAATATCTGTTCGATGGAAGGTCTCCAATGTGCAGGGAGGTCTCCCCAATTCCTGATCGCTTCAAAATAGAATTGTGCTCTTAAGGTCAATGCCTCACCATACATTCTCTGCAATTGCTTTTTCTGCTGGTCAGTACCGCTGCTATACATGGCCATGTTTGGAATATTGGCAATACAGATATTAGCATACTCAATACCCTGGAACATCTGGTTGAATGGATTTGATATCTGCGCATTACCTGAAGTGGCTGCATAACGGGCAATATCCCTTCTGTCATTATCGCCTGCCCCGGTAGGTCCCTGCATCTCATCATTATCCAACGGATAGTAAAGACTGACACGGATACCATAACCCGCATCACCTACCAGCCGGCTATACACCCCGGCAATGGCTTTGTAAGTACTGTTCACATCTGTAAACACCACTTCAGTGCTTACATCGGTAATGGGTTTTTGCTCCAGGTATTTTTTGCAACTGCCTAAAGCAAGCAAGCTGCATAAAACAACGGTAAGCTTAGTAACGGAATATGTAGTGCTCATAACGAATTTTTTTATTGTTTATCTGAATGTGGCGTTTATTCCAAAAATAAAGCTCCGGCTTTTTGGATAAGCTGAATAATCCAATCCCGGAGTTAAAGGATTGCTTCTTACACTTACTTCAGGATCGTAACCACTGTAACTGGTCAGGATCGCAAAATTGTTTGCTGTAAAGTAGAAGCGGATCTTGCTGAGCATAGTGCCGGCCAGTTTTTGAACCGGGAAATTATAACCAAGCGTTACATTATTGAAACGAAGGAAGGAACCATCTTCGATCGCCCATGAATGAGGATAGAATGCCCCGGCGCTTTTTAATGGTTGCCAGATCGTGGCATTCGCATTCATAGCGGCTAACTGGTCCGGTGGAATTCCCAATACATTGGCGCCATTTACCCATACTGCTGTCTGACCGGTTGCTGTCACTACTTTCCAACGTCCCTGCATAATATCAAGCATGTTCGAGTTATTACTATAACCATTTGTCAACTCGATCTTATTGGCGTTGTAAATATCATTGCCATAGCAAAAATTAACAAAGATGCTCATATCCCAGTTCTTATAGTTGAATTGCTGACTTAATCCGCCTGTGAATTTAGGCGTAGGGTCACCGATGATAGTTCTGTCATTATTAAGATCGATCACAGCATCAGCATTCAGGTCTTTGAATTTAATAGAACCGGGCATCACAGGACCAATGATACCTACGTTGGTAACAACACCTGTTTTTAAAGTATAAACACCGGTACTGGTATTATAATTAAAATCATCTACTTTATAAAAACCATCCGTCACAAAACCCCACATTGCACCTACAGGATCACCGATCCTTTCTATATAATCAGTCGGTTGTCCTGAAACACCCCAGCTGGCTGCAGGGAAGAAAGATTGCTGATTGATCCCCAGTTGCAGGATCTTATTTTTATTGAAAGAGATGTTGAAGTTGGCATTCCAGTTAAATCCGTTTGGCTTTCTAAGAATTGCAGCAGCCAATTGTATTTCTACACCTTTATTGGAGGTCTTGCCGATGTTCTGTAATTGGCTGGTGTATCCGAATGTTGGATTGATGGGAACGTTCAACAACAGGTCTTTCGAAGTATTATTATACAGATCAACGCTGAGGCTGATACGGCCATTTAATAACCCGATATCAACTCCATAGTTCCTGCTTACAGTAGACTCCCACTTTAGCAGGGTGTTGGCAAGAGCGCTGGGATAATAAGCAAGGATAGCCTGGTTATTTAATCCATAGAACTGTGCACCATCATTTCTGAAAGTAGTGAGGTAGAGATAATCATCGATCCTGTTATTACCTACTGTTCCAACACCTGCCCTGAACTTCAAATCGCTGATGAATTTTACATTCTCCATGAATTTCTCATTCTTCACTCTCCATGCAACTGAGCCGGCGGGGAAATAACCCCATTGCCTGCCCGGTTCAAATTTAGAAGCACCATCGGCTCTTACATTAAAGGAAAGCAGGTAACGGTCCAGGAAACCATAATTGATCCTGCCAAAAAATGAGAGGTTGGTATATCTTGTCTTACTCAGCCTGGGATAACCTGTGAAGGGTATACCAAGAGTGGTTTGTTTGAAAGCTGTATTGTAAGAAGTAAATGATGGAAAGTTCCTGAAAAGATTATTACGGGTCTCGGTCTTCAGGTCATAGGTCTCTTCGCCAAGTATGATATCAAAATCATGCTTGTTTTTCCATTGCTTTACAGAATAGGTCAGCACATTGGAATTGGTGATCGTGTTGCGGGCAACCGTATCCAGTCCTGCAATAGGTTTTTTACCTCCTGTTATGATCGAGTAGGGTGTCAGCGTATCAAAGTACTGCAGGTCAACAAATTTATTGTGATCATAACTGAAAGTGGATTTAAAACTCAGATGCTTCGTGATGTTGTAGCTCAAAAATGCAGTAACATTAAAAGCATCGGTTGTTTTTTTCCTGTACTCAGAATTAGCCAGTGATATGGGGTTATAAAGATTCAGTCCATTACCCACATTCTGATCGGCCAATGGATCGGAATCATCGATATCCTGGGCAGATGAAATAAATGGTCTGTACTTAACGGCATTCCTGAGCCTGTTATACTGTGACCCTTTCGTGTCCGACACGCCTGCACCCAATACTTCCTGGTGTGTGTATCTGACACCGGCGCCCGCTTTTAGATCCTTTGTTATTTTATAATCTCCTTTGAGGTTTAGCAAATGTCTTTGATACTTGGAGTTAATAACAATAGCGTTCTCATCATTATAGGTATAACCAAAATTATAGGTCAGCTTTTTGGTGCCGCCCGATGCAGATACGTTATGTGTTTGTGTGAAGCCGGTATTACCAAATGCTTTTTTCTGCCAGTCAATTTTTGGTACAAATTTGTAAACGCTTAATGTATCAAAATAACGGCCGAAGTTGGTGGCAAAAGAGAGGCTGTCTGCACTGTTCCCTCTTGATCTTTCAGTTTGGTATAAAACATAATCATAAGGATCCAGCACATCCAATTCTCTTGCCAGGGTCTTTACACCGACAAAACCATTATAGCTGACGATCGTTCTTCCCTGCCTGCCGGTTTTTGTAGTAATGACGATCACACCATTTGAACCTCTTGCACCATAAATAGCAGTAGCAGCAGCATCTTTCAACACATCGATGGACTGGATGTCCTGCGGCGAGATGGTATTAAGACCGTTCTCAACCTGGACACCATCTACAATGAACAAAGGAGAATTGTCGCCGGTAATGGACATACCGCCACGTACCCTGATCCTGATCTGGGCATCCGGTGAACCTTCCGATGTTGTAGCCGTTACGCCGGCCAATCTTCCGTTCAGCGCCTCAGCGGCCGAGTTGATAGGAATGTCTTTGATATCCTTTGCACTTATAGAAGATACAGAAGCCAGCAGATCTTTTCTTCTTACTGACTGGTAACCGATAACCACTACATCTGTCATTGCTTTTGTATCGGCCTGTAATACCACATCAATTGTTGACTGATCGCCAATAGTAGCTTCATAACTTATAAATGAAGCGCTGGTGAATACCAGGATCGTGGCTTTACTGTCAACGGTGATCTTATAATGGCCCTGGTTATCACTCGTGGTCGCAGTCCGTGTTCCTTTTACAGTAACGGTAACTCCCGCAGCCGGTTGATTATTTTCTGACGAGGTAACAGTTCCTGTAATTTGTTTTCCCTGGGCATGCAATTGATTCCGGGAGCTCCATGCAACCAGCAGCATACACATCCCGAGTAATTTTAAAGTTTTGACCATAATGCATTTTTTGATTGAATCTGAAAAAAATTATTATTTAAGACCATGCGGCAGTTGCCGTAAATTCTAAAAAGTTGTTTTATCAATCGTTTTTCGGAAAGCAGGACAAGGTAAGGAACATGGAAGAATGTGCGGCTGGTGAAAAGAAGACACAGAATTTTTTTCAAGGTGCACAACCCGATAGCTATCGGGTCCGGGCATAACAGGAGTCATCTGGCAAAACAACCTTTTCATGTAAGCAGCAATTCTATTTTGTGTTAAGGGGCTAATAGAAATCGTCAAACCTCAGATCATTGTTGCCTTAACGGGGACAAGTCTACACAGAACTTCTTTTCTATGGTGTATTATCAGAGTATTTTTTTACGCAATCGTTCCCGGTAACGATGTCATTTTGAGGAGGTTGAGAAAAAATTACCGAATGATTGCCTGTTTTGTTTTTATAATTTTTTCAGAAACAAAAAATAATTGGCCGAATCTTTATTTTATATCATCCAAATTCATCAGTTGACAACAGAGGAAAAGAACCTGCAACCCGGCGGAAATCAGTAACTTTAAGTCTTACTTTTTTTGACCCAACGGAGCCCGTTGAAACGATAGCTATATGAAGTTTGAAGCCATTACTATAAAGGATATTGCTAAAGCACTCGGTCTTTCTACTTCCACCGTGTCCAGGGCATTAAGAGACAGTTATGAAATAAGCGCCGAAACCAAAAAACTGGTACTGGATTACGCAGAAAAAAATAATTATCATCCCAATCCCATTGCCCTGAGCCTGAAAGAGAGAAGAAGCCGTTCCATCGGTGTTATTGTATGTGAGATCGCCAATAGTTTTTTTTCCCAGGTCATTAACGGTATTGAATCCATTGCCTATAATAACGGCTATAATGTGATCATTGCACAAAGCCGTGAATCATTCGACCGGGAAATACTGAACCTGCAATACCTTACTTCCCGGTCGATCGACGGGCTGATCATTTCAATATCTACCGAGACCACAGACTTCAGCTATTTCAAAGAATTGCATCAAAAAGGTTTGCCCATTGTATTCTTTGACCGTATAGTAAGTGAAATTGAAACACATAAGGTCATCGCCGATAATTATAAGGGAGCTTATGATGCTACCGTGCATCTTATTCATTCTGGTTACAGGCGGATCGCAGCCATATCCAACCCGGCACTTTTATCTATTACAAAAGAAAGACTGGCCGGCTACAAAGCTGCCCTGGCTGACAATGGTATTGAAGTGGATGAAGCATTGATAAAATATTGCCAGCATGGCGGCATGATCGTTTCGGAAGTGGAAGAAGTAGTAAATGACCTGTTCAAGCTGGATCAAAAACCCGATGCCATTTTTGCATCAGCAGATAAACTTACAACCGGTTGTCTCCGGATATTAAAAGCAAAGGGCCTGAAAGTGCCCGATGATATGGGCCTGATCGGGTTTTCAAATACCGATCTTACCGAATTGCTCGACCCGCCTCTTTCTATTATCAAACAACCGGCTTTTGAAATGGGCGAAGTTGCCATGACCCTCCTGTTGCAATTAATTGAAAGCAAACGCCCGGTCATAGATTTTGAAACAAAAGTATTGCCTACTGAATTACTGATCCGGAAATCAACAAAGAAAATAAAACGAAAAGAGATCGAGATCAATTGATTCTTACCGGCCCCAGCCAAATAAATTTCACTGTTACTACTCCACCCTCTTCATCTTCGGAACCAAATAATGCATAATAACCCATGCGAGCAGGTAGGCGCTGCCGCAAATTATGAACATGATATAATAGGCTGTTTCAATTTTCCCGATTGAACGGTAATGCACAAATAAATTCTTTTGAACGAAAAGTGATAAAGCAATCCCACCTATAGCCCCAAACATTCCGCCAATACCGGTGACGGAAGCTGTTGAATTCTTTGGAAACATATCCGAGACGGTTGTAAATATATTGGCACTCCATGCCTGGTGTGCAGCCGCGGCAATACCGATCACCACTACTGCCAGCCACATGTTCTGACTTCCGAGTATTTGTGCAAACACGATCGGGATCACACAAAAAGCATAAATAAGCATGGATGTTTTACGGGCTTTAAAAACAGGCCAGTTGTTTTTCATCAGGTTCATAGGCAGCCAGCCACCGCCGATACTTCCAACCGTTGACATGGTATAAACCAGTGCTACCGGTAATGCGATCTCTGTTCCTTTTAAATTATAAGGAGGACTTTGCAAAAAATCAGGCAGCCAGAAAAGATAGAACCACCAGATAGGATCAGTTAATAATTTACCAACAGCAAAGGCCCATGTTTGTTTATAGGTCAATAATTTTCCCCAGGATAATTTGGGTTCATTCTCTGCAACCTGTATCTCATCTTTATCACTACGGATGTACTCTAATTCAGCCTTTGATAATTTTTTATGTTTTCCCGGCACTTCACATAATATAAACCATAAGATCAACCAGACAAATCCCAGCAGGCCGGTAAGAATGAAGGCCCATTGCCACCCCCATTCTTTGGCAATAAAAGGAACGGACAAAGGTGCCACGATAGCTCCAATATTGGAGCCGGAATTAAAGATGCCGGTAGCAAACGCTCTTTCTTTTTTGGGAAACCATTCTGCCACTGTTTTAATAGCAGCAGGAAAATTACCGGCTTCACTTACACCTAAGATTGCGCGGGCCACACTGAAACCAAACACACCTCTTGCTAATGCATGACCAACAGCAGCAAGGCTCCATATACCTGTTGCCAGTGCATAGCCTATTTTAATTCCGAGTTTATCAATAAGCCGCCCCGCACCTAACATCCCAATGGCATAGGATATTTTAAAGACGATCTCAATATTAGCATAATCACCATCATCCCATTTGAACTCTGTTGATAATGTAGATTTCAACAGGCTGATAACAGCCCTGTCGAGGTAATTGACAGTGGTGGCAAAGAACAATAATCCGCATATCGTCCACCTGTATCTTCCGATACTTGCTTGGGTCATATGGCAATTTTTTAGTCCCCGGATCTCTTCTAACCGGTAAAAGATCCCGGGAGTCCTTTATTTTTTTATCGCAGCAATTAATTCCAATACTTCTTTTGTCATTTTCTCAATTGTTGAATAGTCTTTTGTTTCCATTAATTTTTTACTGATGAGCTTACTGCCCATGCCTACTGCACAAACTCCGGCTTTAAACCATCCTTCCATATTCTCTTTGGTAGTATCCACACCACCGGTTGGCATGAATAATAGTTTTGGAAAGATATCTTTAATAGTGGTCAGAAATTCGGTTCCCATCATATTTCCCGGAAAAAGTTTGATGAACCTGATACCGGCGTTCTCAGCGGCAATGATCTCAGACGGCGTCATACAACCGGGAGCATAGAATATATCTTTGCTCACTGCATAGTCGGCAACTTCTTTCACGAACCCGGGGCTCACCAGGAAATCGGCCCCTGCCGCCATATAGTTTTTAGCGTCTTTCAGGTTCTTGATGGTACCCACGCCCAATAACAGTTCCGGCATTTCTGCATTTCTTACCGTTGTCATCCTTACAAAATTATTTAAGGCCTCATCACCGCGGTTGGTGTATTCCACTGCTTTGATACCGGCCCGGTAAATGGCCCTTAATACTTCCACACTCACTGTTTCGTCCGGATTGAAATACAAAGGAAGAATTCCCTGTTGTACGATCGCATCTGTTATTTGTTGTGTCTTGCTCATACCCCTATCCCCTAAAGGGGAATTTTATTGTTTAAAAATTAAAAAAGCTTTCTATTATTGAAGCTAAGAAGAACTTCGTCAAAATCAAATCCCATTCACCACCTGCCTGCCGGCAGGCAGGTTCACTATTCACCATTCACTATTTTTACTTTTATTACCAGTTTTTTTATTTCACCATCAGCAATCATCGGGGCATGCACATCTTCAGGAAAAAAAATTGCAAATTGCCCGTTTGTTAATTGAAAATATGTATCGGGTTTTTCGTTGTATAACTGCACATCCTTTTCAGGATTATAACCACCATTCTCTGTCACGCATTTTTCTCTCGGCTTCCAGCCAATGGTCTCAACGCCATGAATGCAAAGCTGTATATCAATATGGTTGTTATGACATTCGAATTTAGCAACAGAAGCTTCAGCTGTCATCCCGGTTTTATTGGAAAAAATTGCTTTCAATCCCTCTGCAATATCCAATTTTCCATCGGGTGCATTTTCAAGGTCAGTTTGTTCAATAAATTCAAATGCTTTGGCAAATAACGGATGAACCGAAAAGTATTTCGAAGCGTTATTAATTGTATCTATTATCATTCTGCAACTATACTTTAAAAAATCCTGGACTTTAGTAAACCGACTAACGACTCATGACTCCCGACTCCCGACTATCTCTGCACCCTCCCGCTTCCATCGCCCTTCACCAGGTCTTTTACATCGCTTAAAGTGGCATGGTTCAGATCCCCGGGTATGGTATGTTTCAATGCACTTGCCGCCACTCCAAACTCTGCCGCTTCATTCATGGGCATCCCGGTAACCAATCCATAGATCAAACCACTTGCAAACGAATCACCGCTGCCGACCCGGTCAACAATTCTTACGTTGTATTGTTTGGTATGATAAAACTCTTTGCCATCATATACCAATGCACTCCATCCATTATCACTGGCGCTATGACTTTCCCTTAACGAGGAAGCAATGAATTTGAAACCAAACTTATCTTTCATTTGTTTGAATACATCTTTGAATCCTTCGAGGTTTAATTCACCTTTGGTTACGTCAGTGTCTTTTGCTTTAAAGCCTAATGTTGTATCCGCATCTTCTTCATTGCCGATACAAACATCCACATATTGGCAAAGTTTGCTCATCACTTCCCTTGCTTTTTCCTTACTCCATAATTTTTTGCGGTAGTTCAGATCAATACTGGTCGTGATGCCTTTTGCTTTGGCGGCTTTTAAAGCGGCTTCGGTGAGTGCAGCCGCTTTATCACTCAATGCAGGTGTAATACCCGTCGTATGGAACCAGGAAGCCCCGTCTAATATTTTATCAAAATCAAATTCACTGATCTCTACTTCGGAGATCGAAGCATGGGCCCGGTCATACACCACCTGTGATGCTCTCATAGAAGCGCCGGTCTCTAAAAAATAGATGCCTAATCTTTCCCCGCCTCTGGCGATATATTGTGTATCCACTCCATAGCGGCGCAGGTGATTTATGGCCGACTGACCAATGGGGTTGTTGGGAACTTTGGTTACAAAGGTCCCGTTCAATCCATAATTACATAAGGCAGCTGCTACGTTGGCTTCACCTCCGCCATATGTTATATCAAATGTATCTGCTTGTACAAATCGCTTAAAATCGGGTGTTGACAACCGCAACATGATTTCTCCCAGCGTAACTACTTTCTTACTCATATTGTTTTTATTTTTTTATTTATTCTTTTAGCCCGTATCAACTATTCCATTAAAAACTATAAAGGCTTGTAAAGATTATATTCTAAGTTGTGAAAAAACGTTTTACACGGGATAATTTTTACGCAATCGTTATCGGGGAACCAGCTGAAGAACTCACTATTTTAAAGATGTAACAGGGACCTGGTCCATATCCGAAAAAACCTGGTTCTCCCCGGCCATACCCCAGATAAATCCATAGTTAGATGTCCCTACTCCAAAATGCATGCTCCAGGGTGGTGATATTGCGGCTTCATTGTTTGCAACAACAATATGTCTTGTTTCCTGCGGCTCTCCCATAAAATGCATTACACGATGCGCTTCATCCAGGTTAAAATAAAAATAGGCTTCCATTCTACGGGTATGTGTATGTGGCGGAACAGAATTCCAAACACTGCCCGGCTCCAATATCGTTAGCCCCATCACGAGCTGGCAACTCCTGATACCTTCCAGGTGAATGTATTTATAAATTGTTCTTTTATTGGAAGTCAAACCATCCCCCAAATTCACTATGGATGCTTTTTCCTTTTTCATCAACCTGTTGGGATATTTATGATGAGCCGGGGCGGATAAAATGTAAAATAAAGCAGTATCGTTTTTGCTTTTACTTTTAAACTTCACCGTTTTTGTTCCCTTTCCCAAATAAAGACAATCCAGTTTGTCAACTGCATATTCTTTCCCGTCGGCCGCAACAATCCCGGCAGCACCTACATTGATAATGCCCATCTCTCTTCGTTCCAGGAAGAAGTTTGCCTTCAATTCATTTTCGTTTGGCAAACTGATCGCTGCATTGACCGGCACAGCGCCACCAATTATTAAGCGATCATAATGAGAATAGACCAATTGAATGCTGCCCGCTTGCATTAAACCCTGCACTAAAAAATGATCACGCAGTTGTTGCGTGGTCATCTGGCTTGTTTCCTTTGGACTATTTTGGAATCGTATTTGCATCGGTTTATTTTTAAAATTGTTTTTAAATATATTGAAAAAAAGATAATTGGTTTGGGCAAAATCTTATCAGGTAGTGGGTCAGTTTCATCCCGCCAAAGGCGGGACTGAGTTCGCTGAGGGTTAAACCAATATTCTCTGCGTTCTCTGCGCACTCTGCGTGA
>DATHDV010000242.1:0-25456 GCA_035318845.1 Chitinophagaceae bacterium | reverse complement strand
TAAGATCCCGATAGCTATCGGGAAAGAAATTAGAAAGGAGGTAGCCCACGGTTTTAACCGTGGGAATGAGAATATAAAAAAATCCAAAGCCCCGTAAGGGCGGCATATTTATTCAACCACCAGTTTTATTTTTTCGCTGTTATGTGTAGGATTATATCCCGGAACAGCAATGGAGAGCATCATTTGGTAATGCCCCTTGGGTAGATCCGGCTTCAATGTAAAAAATAAACCTTCACTCTTTCGATTTATCCTTTCAATATCCAGCAATACAGGCATTTCAGCTATGATCTTCTTTCCCTGGAAGAAAACGAGACGAACACTGTACTTGGTTTGGGGATGTTGACCTAAGTAGTACCATTGGTTACTGCCGATCATTGGTATTCCGCCATATCTAAAACGTAGAGAATCCCCGTGATGAATTTTGTGTTTTGGATAAAAAGGAATATTGACAGTCTCGAAAGAAAGAAAGGAAGAATCGTACCTATAGCCAACATAGCCGATTGGCGTCTTTAAAGAATCAGGAAAACGTTTCAGATCATAGATGTCTAAAAAATAAACCGGCTTACCGATCATCTCTCTTTCAATCGGCCAGAAATTATAATTGTTCCTTCTTTCTTTATAAAGATTTTGTGATAAGGTCATTTGACCCGAATAGAACCAATACTTACTGGCCCGCTGGTAAGAATTACTGAAGACGACCGGCAGTCCCTTTGTTTTCTCTCTCATGAGAGTGGGCCATTCTTTCCAGGCGTGATAACGTTTCTTTATTTGTTTTACCGGCAAAATATCGGCGATCATTACAATCCTTGCCAACAAAACAATGAAGAGAGTTATGGGCAATAACCGGAATAAAAGCCGTTGCCACTTGAATTTCTCCAGCAAATATTGATGCGACAGCACCATTAAAGAAACGATAACAGGCGATGTCCAGTTGGCCTCAACCTTTCCCCTGAATGAACTCAGCAAAAAGAAAATATAGATACCGATCATGTTATAGCGCATTGCTTTTTCCGTTGCATTCTTTGTTTTGTATAAAAAAGCAGCCGGCAATAAAATAAAACCCGCAACAGGTCCGGGCAGCATCAGTTGCGCCAAAAAATATTCCGCAGTGAACGAGAATTTATAAGCATTCACATTGCTTTCAAATAAATGATAACGGAAACTGATCCAGTTATGTTCCATTTGCCAGGCTAAATGAGGAAGAAAAAGGATCAAAGCAATAAACCCGGCGATATAGGTTTTATATTTTGTCAGCAACCGGGTATTGGAAAGCAATGTGAACAAAACGATAAGCACCGCATGGTATTTGGTGTAAAACAGCAGGGCAATGGAAATACCCAACAGCAAAGTATTCAGCCAGGATTGTTTGGCACAAAATTTTTTATAGAATAAAAAGAATAGCGCTGTAAAAAAGATGAGTGGGATATCCGGAACAGCGCTGAACCCGCTTACCTGCAATATGGCAAGGGATAAAGCAATACCGTAAAAAAGAAAAGGGTTCTTTTTGTCGGTGAGTTTTTCAATAAGGAGAAGCGAGCCGACATTCAGCAGCAATGGGAATAGTCTTACTCCCAGTTCATTGGGAAAAATAGCATATCCCATTTTTACCAGCACGGCGATCATCGGTGGATGATCAAAATATCCAAGGCTCAGGTATTTGGAAAAGACCCAGTAATATGCTTCATCATCCTGCAATTCGGTGAGACCGGCCTGCATCAAGCCAAGCGATAACCATATACTGTAAAAAACAAGTCGATGATTTTTTTGAAGGAATAACTTCATGTACAGCGAAAGTAGTGACAATTAGTTTTTCAGGAACAAATCAACTGCGGCAATGGCCTTGAGCAACCTGGCTTCATTGTTCCCGCTTATTTCTACCCAGGGAACTTCCTGGCTGATCATAATGTCTTTGTAAATATGATACAGCCGTTCCCTTATTTTAAGATCAGGATATTCCCGCAGTTCATCTTTTACCCAGGGAAGATCAGTATTGCACAATAAATACAGGTCATATTTCCTTTCTGCGATCTGGTCAAGGATAAAGCGATGACATTTGCCAAAAACAAATTCGCACCAGACTTTCATGACGTACATGTCTGTGTCGATGAAAAGCAGTCGTGAGTCGTGAGTCGTGAGTCGTGAGCCGGACGCTTTCATCATGGCTGTATATTTATCTTCTAATGCAATCTGACCTCTGGCAATGGTTAACAAATCATCATAAGTATATTGTTTCCCGTGTGTAAGTAAATATTCTCTTGCGTACTCAGGGCACCATGCAGTTTTATAATGCGCTGCTAATTGTTCGCACAATGTACTTTTCCCGGTTGACTCTGGTCCTATAATGACAATTTTTTTAAACATGAGTTCGTTTTGCCCTTTTTATCCATTCCATCAATCCCCATACAGCCATTATTAACAGCACAAAATAATACACACTCGTAAACACATAATGTTTTACAAAGTATAATGGTATGGATGCTATATTGGTTGCGATCCACCAATACCAGCTCTCTACTTTCTTTTTTGTCATCAGCCACATGCCGGTAAAGGCAGTAGCAGAAGCAAATGCGTCCGCCCAGGGAATGGCGCCGGGTGCAAAATCTTTTTTCAGGTAGGTCAGCGAAAAATAAATGGTGGCATAAAATGCAGCAAAAAATAATAGCTGGTATCCCCACCATTTTTTATCCGACAGCGTAATATGAACCACAGGATGTTTTGTTGCGTCTTTTTTTGTCCAAAGTATCCATCCGTAAATGCTCATCACCGTATAATAAAAATTCACGCTGGCCTCACCAAGCAGTTGCCCTTTTACTGAAAGCCAGACATAGATAATGGTGTTGATCAGGCCGACCGGGTATACAAGAATATTTTCTTTTCTTGAATACCACACACTGGCGATACCGGCAAACACGGCAATGTATTCCGGCCAGGTTGTGGCCTTCATGCCTTCAATAAACTGTTGGTATATTTCTTGGAAAGACATGGCTGATCATTGAAAAGGAAAGATAAAACTATTCATTGCTGTTGTGGTATTTTCTCCATGCCCGCAGGTATTTAATTCCTTTGGATGTTTGAAACCGGGTAGCTACAGCGCTCCATTGCCGGTTACGATCAGGTTTCCATACCAGGAAATGAAGATGTGCTGTAGCGGCATAACCTGTTTTACCACTAAGAGCGATCACCTGTCCTTGTCTCACCGTATCTCCCACGTTCACTAACGCTCCATCTTTTTGCAAGTGCCAGTAACCGGACCTTGAGCCATCAGCATGCTGGATCACAACATTATTTCCATCGGTCCGGTATTTTTTATTCAGCCCGCCCCGGTCACTGTCTTCTTTCACTCTCACCACTATTCCATCTCTTGCTGCGCAAACTTTTGTTCCCTGTTTCATTTTAAAATCCAACGCTGCTCTTTCTTTATGAGAAAACACTCCAAAATATCCCTGCACGATCAGGAATGACCTGCCTTTTTCATAAGGCAGTGCATACACATAGCTGGTATCGTCTTTAATAATACCTTTTTGCAGCAGCTTAACCTGTTTGCGCAGCGGGTTCTTGCTGACCGAACAGCTTGTAATAACAAGGATAGAGACGAGGATCAAAACTTTCACGGGTATAAAATTAAGTTCATCCCGGTAAAACCCGGGTTCATAATTATTTAATTGGTATAATGATAAAAACAATGTAAATTTTCCGTCCTTTTTAAAAACTAAAACTTAAAACTATGACAACAGCAGAAGCAGTAATGACAACACAGGAAGTGGCCAACCGTTATAACGAGTTGTCACAAACAGGACAATGGGACAAGATCCAGGACGAGCTTTTTGCCGACAATGCCGTGAGTATTGAGCCTCCCGGTATTCCCGGGATGCAATCTGTGGAAGGGATGCCGGCCATCAAAGAGAAAGGGAAAAAATTCGGTGAAATGGTGGAAGAAATGCACGGAGGATATGCAACAGCTCCCGTGGTCGGCGGTAGGTTTTTCAGCGTTGGCATGGGAATGGACTGTACAATGAAAGGCATGGGCCGTCAGAAAATGGATGAGATCGCCCTTTATGAAGTAAAAGATGGAAAGATCGTTCGGGAACAATTTTTCTATTAGAAAAAATGAAACAGAAGTCTTGTCATGCAAAATGGCAGGACTTTTTAATTTAAGTAGCTACCCGTATATAACAAGCTAGATCTTTGTGTACTTTGTGTTGTATTTTTCTTTGTGCTCTTTGTGGTATCTGTATTTTTTACCACAAAGAACACGAAGAATGCACGAAGGACACTAAGGTTATACAAGGTTAATATTGCGTATATATGGAAAAAGTAAACCTTGCTGAAAAATTTTCAGCTTTCAGTGATTATTATAACCCACGCATTGCCGGAGAGCTGAACGGGCAACTGGTAAAATTGGTGAAATTCAAAGGAGAATTCACCTGGCATCATCATGAGAACGAAGATGAATTGTTTTATGTGGTGAAAGGAAGTTTTGACATGCACTTCCGTGATAAGATTGTAACCATAAACAAAGGAGAGTTTATCATTGTTCCCCGTGGTATTGAACATAAGCCGGTGGCGGAACAGGAAGTGGAGATCGTATTGTTTGAACCCGCAACAACATTAAATACCGGGAATGTTGAAAATGAATTTACAAAACATGAACTGGGCAGGATCTAACTGTTTTTCACCCGGATGATTTCAGCAGCAATGCTCACCGCGATCTCTTCAGGGGTTTGGCTGTTGATATCAAGACCGATAGGAGTATGGATGCGTTGCAATAGTTCTTCTTTTATCTCATCCCTGCGATATTCGGTAAACAGTTTCTCCATTTTTGTTTTACTGCCCAATACCCCGATATAATTAAATGGCTTGTTCAATAAGGCCCGGATCGCAATATCATCTGAGCGATAACCGAAGGTCATAATGACAACATACTGGTTTGGACCTGAAGGGATAAGATTGGACAGTGCGGTATAATCATCCACGATATTTATTTCATGGGCGAATTCATTTTGCACAACCGTGTTCAACCCTTCTCTTTCTTCATACAGGGTAATGTAAAAATCCATTCCGCACATCAATTTCGAAAGCGCCAGGGCACAATGACCTCCCCCAATGATAAAGAGCTTGTTCTTATAACCGGTCCTTTCTTTATACAGCCAATTCCCTTCTGATTCAAATTCATAGTCAAAATTCTTTCCCGGGATCGTATTCTCAAATTGAATTCCTGAAGGTGAAAGCAACAAGGTTCCGTTCCTGTTTTGTGCTAATGAGATGATGATTTGTTCAATTGTATTTGCATCTCCGTTTTTTATGGGATATAATAATATGGTCTGTTCTCCCGAACAGATCATCCCGCTTTGATTCGTTCCGGCACTTTTATCATGGACCTGTTTTTTTACTTCTTGTCCCTTGTTGTCTTGTACCTTGAGCCTTTCCTTAGCCATTTCCACAAACTTATGTTCCATAATACCGCCACCGATGGAACCTTCCATATCTCCATTTGCATTAGCGGCCATAAAAAATCCCTGGCGTCCCGGGCTGCTGCCTCTGCTTTCAAGAACATAGAGCAACATGACGGAAATGTTTTTCCGAAGACTTTCCTCCATCAACTTCCAGGTCAATAATTGTTTATTCATTTATAACAAACGGATGTGCAGGAACTGATCTGCCATTATTATAACAGAACTAAAAAAAATAATTAATCCAAGCGTAATTAAATTAAACCGAAAGGTAAATTTATTATTGATGGATGTTTTATAAACAAGAAATAATAAGACCGCTGTGACAATTACTGGCAAAGTAAATGTTCCGACTGTCAGCGAATTACTGATCCTTGCCTCGTCATTAAGATGACGGAAGCTGATAACAGTTGCAAACAGCCTCATATAAAAACAAGAGAACAAAAAAGGATAAAGGAGGGTTGTTCTTTGTTTTTTCATAAGAAAGAAAACAAGAAAAGCCTGCAGCAGGGTAATGACAGGACCTGCCGCACTTATTAATTGATAATGTTTATCACTTTTAAAAAAACCACTTACAGGAGCCGTTTTGTTAAGCGACATGGCCATATTATAACCGAGCATATTGCCTGCGGTCCAATGTGCAAACTCATGTAACAACCAGGAAAATAAAACAGCAAGACCTGTCACCAGTATATACTTACCGGTAATTCTATTATTGTTTATTATTCCTGTCATGAGCCATTTTGGTATAAACTCATCAGCACCTTCTCCGGTGTCATGGGCGCATCATAAGGAATATCAGCTGAAGGATTGAATGCTTTCACGGCATTTCGTAAAGCAAAATAAGCGCCGATGCCATACATCAAGGGTGGTTCGCCAACAGCCTTGCTCCTGAAGATCGCAAGATTTTCTTTTTCGGTTTCTAACGGGTGAATGGTTATTTCCCTGGGCACCGAATAAATATCCGGTACTTTATAAGTGGATAAAGCATTCGTCATTAATTTCCCTTCCTTGTTGTAAAGCAATTCCTCCATCGTCATCCAGCCGATACCCTGGACGATACCGCCTTCACATTGTCCCATATCCACCATTGTATTCATACTGCTTCCAAAATCATGCACCGCTTTCACCGAACCCACTTCATAAATGCCGCGAAGACAATCTATCGTTACGGTAATGATGGCAGTTCCGTAAACATGGTAGGCAAAAGGATGACCTTTTTCTTTCGAAGGATCGAAGTGGATACCGGGGGGTGTATAATGCGCCAGTTCTGATAAACTAACTCTCCTGATATAGGCAGCCATCACCAGTTTGCTCCAACTCCATTCAGTCTTCTTCCCATTAATATATATCCATTCATCTTTTACTTCAAAGGGAGGGAGTTCTGTCTTGCCAATATCAGCTGTTAGTATACATTCTTGTTCCGCAACTTTTTGTAACCGCTTCAGTATTTCTTTGCAGGCTATCTCGGTTGCTTTTCCATTCAGGTCAGCTGCAGCGCTGGCAGCGGTTGGTGATGTATTGGCGATCCGGTAAGTGTTAGTAGTATTTATTTTTATCCGGGAAGGATCAATGGAAAAAATGGTTGCTGCTACCTGTAGCATTTTCGTATTTACTCCCTGCCCCATTTCCACGGCGCCGGTGCTGATGCCTACGCTTCCGTCTGTATATACATGCACCAGCGATCTTGCCTGGTTCATCAGTGTTTTGGTAAACGAAATGCCAAAACAGATCGGCATGAATGCCATTCCTTTTTTAAACAGATCATTTGATGCATTAAACTCATCAATTTCTCTTTGCAATTTTTTTATGTCATATTGTTCAAGGGCCTTGTTCCAGCATTCATGGGCTTCACTTTCTGCAATTTGCCCATATGGAAATTCATCACCGGTCTTTAACAGATTTTTTTGCTGAATAATGGAAGCCGGGATATTTAAATGCTTCGCTGCTTTGTCGATCGCCGCTTCGATCACAAACATTCCCTGCGGTCCGCCGAATCCACGGAAAGCGGTATTGGAAGGTAAATGTGTTCTGCAACTATAAGCTGTTGCTTTTACATTCGGAACAAAATAAGAATTGGTGCAATGAAACAATGTTCTTTCCATCACTGCAGGAGAAAGATCAGCAGTAGCGCCGGCATTCTGGTAAAATGTCGCTTCATAAGCAATAATTTGTAAATCTTTATTCAATCCAATTTTAAAATCAGATGAATAAGGATGACGTTTGCCTGTCATCCGCATATCTTCCATACGGTGCAATGAATATTTTACGGGTTTCTTTAAATGATAAGATGCTAATGCACACATCACTCCCCAGCCAGTGGCCTGGTCTTCCTTGCCACCAAAGCCGCCGCCAAGACGGGTTGTATCCACTTCAACCTTATTCATGGGAAGAGCTAATACCCTTGCTGCTGTACGTTGCACGGCAGTGGGCCCCTGTGTGGAAGAATAAATTCTTATCGCTCCATTTTCCTGTGGTACCGCATAAGCTCCCTGTGTTTCGATGTATAAATGTTCCTGTCCATTGGTTTCGGTTCGGCCTTCAAAAATATGTTCGCATTGGGACCATGCATTAATTGTATCACCCATTTGAAATGTTCTCGGCGGAATGATCAGTTCCCCTTTTTCTTTTGCTTCCCGGGGATCTGTAATAATGTGCAATGGTTCTATCTCCACTTTTATTTTCTTTACAGCTGCTCTTGCTTCATGTTCTGATTCCGCAACTACTAAAGCAATAGGCATTCCGCAAAAATGAACATGAGTGCCAGCCAGGAGTTCTTCATCTGGGATAATACCGCCAATTTGATTTTCCCCGGGAATATCTTTGGCTGTAAAAATTCTCACGACACCAGGCATCGCTTCCGCTTCGCTATAATCCAATGATTTTATTCTTCCATGTGCAACAGGTGAATCAAACGCGGCAGCATACAGCGTGCCGTTCACTAATGGAATATCATCCAGGTAAACTGATTCGCCGCGGACATGTGTGTATGAATCGATGTTCTTCATTGTCAATAAATCTGTTCTTCAGCTATTAAACCACTTGACCCACCATGAGAGCCTTCCCATCGGTTAATAATTTTCATCTTTCTTTTTTCCAAAAACTTACCAGTCCATGGGCTAAAGATGTAAACATTATAATGATTTGTTATTAAGTAATGACCAGGTTTGCTGAAGTCCGTTTTCTCATTATTGATAAACTCGGTGATATAAAATTTAAAACTCCCATTTTGAACAGCCGGCTTTTCTGTTTGAGCGGGTTCCCAAAAAAGAAATGCTTCGGGTTTAATTGAATCAGTTTCTTTCATTCCTTCAGCTTTTGCTTTTTGAATAGCCTCCTTAATTGATAATTTGTAAACCGGGATACCCGGCTTTTCAAAACCTTTAATATCCCCGTTAGATTCAATAATAAAATTTCCTTCCGAATTTATTTCAAACTCAATCATTTCCTCATAAATGTGTAACTTGTCATAAACGATATCATATCGCAATAAAAATTTGGTTGGTTTTACTGATGTTGGTTCCGTCCAGTTTTCCTGCAGGTCGTCATTATCATCATACATGTAAGACCCACTCATGCTCCATTTTATATGTTTCTCAAAAAATTGTTTGCCGTACCATTTTTTGAGAATTTCATCCCCTTTTATTTTCATTCCGTCCATCAAGCCTTTATATGGGTATAATTTCTTATCAAACACTATCCAACTCCTTTTATTATAGTCTTCCTGACGTAAAAGGGTCCCTTTTTCATCATATTGTTTCCAAATTCCTACTACATTTCCAGATGTGTCATAATATCCTTGCTCTTCAAGAGTCTGACGACGGCTATAAAATTTATACTTAACAATATTCTTATCAGTATAATATTCATGTATGCTTGTACCGCCTGCTTCCCTGGTTCGGGTTATTATTATTGAACTATCGGTTTTAATTGTATCTGTTTTTTCCTGCGCAGGCAAATCCTTCTTTAATAGAAAAATAAATAATAATGATATTACAGTTCCCTTTATCATAATTGGAGGGATTCGTTATTTAGACTTGCATAAATAAAATGCGCCTTTATCAATTGCCCAAGTAATAATGTTTTATATTCTTTAGTTCCCCTTGCATCGCTGATCGGCGATATTTCTGTTTTCATTACCTCAACAGCCCCGTTCACGGTTTCTTCATTTATTTTTTTACCTTTTAAAAACTCAGATGTTTTTTGCAGATACATCGGAACCGGTCCCACTCCACCGGCTGACAGGCCTGCCTTTGTTATTTCAATTCCATTCATCGTTAGGCTGATCGCTGAATTCACGCTGGCAATATCGAGGTTTGTCCGCTTGCTGACTTTTTCAAAATTGAATACAGAGTTTTTTCCCGGCAACTCAAACCATATCTTTTCAATCATCTCGCCGGGTTTTTTATCAAGTTCTTTATATCCTTTGTATAATTTTCTTAATGGCAACTCTCTTTTTGTTTTTCCATCACTTAATACCAGTTGTGAATCCAATGCAAGGAAGAAAATAGTGAAATCGCCGATCGGCGAAGCATTGACAAAATTTCCCGCTATCGTGGCCATATTCCGGATGGGTGTGGAAGAAACTAATTTGGCATAGCGGTGAAAATCCGGGAAAGCTTCGTTGATAATTGCTGAATTCATCAGGTCGCTGACCGTTACCGAAGGGCTGATGATACATTTGTTGTCTTCCTTGATAATCCCGTTCAATACCGGTTCATCAAATACAAAACGGATATCAGCATTCGTCATTTCATCATGCTTTTGTACATAGAGATCGGTACCACCACCAACGGGAATGAGTTTTGAATTTTGAATTTTGAATTTTGAATTTTCACGTTGAAGTGTTTGCAGTTTGTTTTTTATTTGGGAAAAATATTCCGGCAGGATTTTTTTGCTGGCAACAAATATTGTTGCTTCTTCGCCGTTTTTTCCTTTCATTATTTCTGCAACCTTTCCTGCCGCTCTTTCAATGGATTTATAACCGGTGCAGCGGCAGATGTTACCATCGACGGCTGCAACAGCATTTTGTTGCGTGGCTTCTTTATTATTAAGGCAAAAACCTGCCAGCGATACAACAAACCCCGGTGTACAAAATCCGCATTGTGTAGCGCCGGCATCAGCCATTGCCTGCTGGATCGGGTTTAATGTGTCTGTAAAGTTTATCCCCTCAATAGTTACAATATGTTTGCCATTTGCATTCCCGATCGGCATCAGGCAACAGGTCATCGATTCATATTGCATTTCATTACCTGCCTGCCGGCCAGGCAGGTTGACGATCTCTCCCACCAATACAGTGCAGGCGCCACAATCACCTTCCCGGCAACCGATCTTTGTCCCCATCAGGTGTTGGTGGTAGCGGATAAAATCAAGCAAGACCATCCCGGGTGGCAGGTCCGTTCCTATTTCTTTTTCATTGAGAATAAACCGAATCACTGTAACTTTATTTGTAATCTTTAAAGTTACTATAATTGCTTCAATGAATCCTACCACTTCATCAACCCCTTCGTTTATTTACTACCGGCTTATTGCATTGTGGGTATTGTGCGAAGCCCTGCTGGGTAGTATCATTTTTACATTCAGGATACCGGTATCGGGTTTGGTCATTGGGAGCTGTGCCGTCGTTTGTATCTCACTGCTCGCATGGTACGTTCCAACAAAAGGCGCTATCATCAAAGCCACATTGATAGTTGCCATTTTTAAAATGATGCTGAGCCCGCAGGCGCCGCCGCCTGCTTATATTGCTGTTTTCTTCCAGGGACTGATGGGTGAACTGTTGTTCTGGAACAGGAAATACTTCCGGTTGTTCTGTGTGATACTGGCCTTGCTGGCCATGGTCGAGTCGGCTTTTCAACGGGTTGTTTCCATAACGATCATTTATGGTAATGATTTCTGGACGGCGGTGAATGGTTTTCTGAAAAAATTGACGGGCAGCGAAACCCTTACTGACTACAGTTTCTTTATCATCTTTTGCTATGTACTGATACATATTATTGTTGGGATGCTGGTTGGTATATGGGCCGGTTTTTTACCACAACGAATTCAGCTGATGGGTACGCTGCAAAAGAAGTACAGTGTTGAAACTGATAATATATCTATAAATATTCCTGGAAGGAAACGAAAAAAGATCTTCCGCCAGGTTCTTTTTGTTACCTGGATCTTATTACTGGCAATTTATATCCAGTCATTTTTTAAGATCGGCACAGCGCTTTTACCTTCAGCCATGGTCTTGCGGATACTGATACGTTCGGTCATTATTGTACTTACCTGGTATTTCCTCATCAGCCCGGTATTAAAACAACTTTTGCATAAATGGTTGCAAAGAAAAAAACAGCAATCAGCGGAACAGGTACAACAGGTGCTGAACCTGCTTCCTTCCACGCAGGGATTGGTGAACAGGAGCTGGCAACTGGCGGCTGAAAAAAAAGGATGGAAAAGAATTGCTCTTTGCTGCAAAATAATTCTTGCAAATACATTTTATTCTTCGGACACCTGAACCCATGATCTTTATCCTGACCGCTCCCATTCAATCGGGGAAGACAACATCGCTGATCAGTTGGTCGGCCAATAGAAATGATGTGCATGGAATACTCACACCGGTAGTTGGAGCTAAAAGAGTTTTCATGAATGCAGAAACAAGAGAACAATTCCCGATGGAAGCTGCCGGAGAAGAAGAAACACTTGTTGTCGGGCGGTTTGCATTCAGTAAAGCCGGTTTTGATAAAGCCATTCAAATCATCAGGGACGCTGTTTCAAAAGATGGTTGGCTGGTCATTGATGAGATAGGACCATTAGAATTAAAAGGCGAAGGGTTTTGTAGTGTATTGAAAGAAGTGCTGGCACAAAGAAATAATAAATTTTTAATTGTGATGCGGGAAGGGTTGGAGCAACAGGTAAAAGAATATTTCAGTATCGGTACAGCAACTGTGAAGGGAATTAATGAAATATCTTCTCTTTTATAATAGCAAAAAAAGGTTATGAACAAGTACGGGCGCCAACATGGTTCGGGCAATACGAGCAAAGGGATCTACTGGATATTATTTGCCGGGGCTGCCGCTCTTGGAATTTATAAGATCGTTCTTTACGTCCGTAAGGTTAACGAGGTGCATGAAATTGAGATGGAAGAGAAAAAATACAACAAGTCAGGTCCCTATATCATTATAACTGATTCAACCGGAAAACAAGATACCCAGTTAATGCAGGACGGCTACCTCTACTATGATCCGGCAACAGATACAATAAAAAAGCCGTCCTTAAAAGACAGCTTCAAATAATAATACGCCAGGCTAATGGCTAACGGCTAATAGCTAACAGCCCATAACTAACGAATCCCGCATCTAAAGAGTAGCCATATCTATCACAAACCGGTACTTCACATCACCCTTCAGCATGCGTTCATAAGCCTGATTAATATCTTTCATCGCAATCAGTTCTATATCGCTTACAATATTGTGTTCAGCACAATAGTCCAGCATCTCCTGTGTTTCCGGAATGCCGCCGATCAATGAACCGGCAAAACTCTTCCTTCCGAAAATAAGATTGAAAGCTGGTATCTGTGCAGGAGCGGGAGGCGCACCTACACATACCATCACACCATTGGTACGTAACATGGCCAGGAAAAAATTATAATCATGTGCGGCAGATACGGTATCAATTATAAAATCAAAATATCCTGCCAGGGTCTTTGTTTGTTCCTCATCTGTATTGAGCACAAAGTTGTGAGCGCCGAGACGATGTGCATCTGCTTTCTTCCATGCTGAATGGCTCAGCATGGTTACTTCGGCGCCCATAGAAGCCGCCAGTTTCACTGCCATATGACCAAGACCACCTAATCCTAATACACCCACTCTTGTTCCCTTGCCTACTTTCCAGTAACGAAGCGGTGAATAAGTAGTGATGCCTGCACAAAGCAGGGGTGCTATTGCTTCCAGTGGTTGTTTATCGGAGATCCGCAATATAAAATCTTCATGGGCAAGTATGGATTTGCTATAACCACCGTATGTCGCACCGCTGCCATCTTTTTCCATTCCGCCATAAGTACCCACCATGCCCTGGGAACAATATTGCTCCAGGCCGTCTTTGCAGTTATCGCATTCACGGCAGCTATCAACAAGACAGCCGATACCTGCATGATCTCCCACTTTGAATTTTTTTACATGACTGCCCACGGCAGTAACACGGCCCACTATTTCATGACCGGGAACAATGGGATACATGGTCATGCCCCATTCATTGCGGGCAAAGTGCAGATCGCTGTGACAAACGCCACAGTAAAGTATTTGTATCTGTACATCGTGTGGTTTGGGAGTTCTTCTTTCGATGGTCCATGGTTCTAATGGAGTGGTAGCGCTTTGTGCGGCATAGGCCTTGGTACTGGGCATTATTTGTTGTTTGAATGTCAACAAACTTAGAACTATTCAGTGATAATTGCTGATTATATAATTGATCCGGGATGCCGGGCATAAAAAAACCCCGTCTGCACTTGGCAAGACGGGGTTTTATTAAACCTGTTTACTTTTTTTTAATAATGGCCGTTTGAACGATCATTCCGGTCGTAACCTCCGTTACGATCATAAGGATTACCATAACGGTTCCTGTTGCTGAATTTTGCAAAGACCATTCTTATTTCCACCTGGCGTTGTTGTTCCAGGGAACGGACCAGTCTTTGTTTTTCAAACCAGCTCATGCGAAAATTCCTTTTTACCATTTGAATTTTGTAATCAAACACCTGGTTGATCCGGGCGATCTGCATATCCCTTTTTCTTTCATTAAGGATCCTGCTATTGCCATAGCCACGGTCATTACCGAAGGAGAAATTGGCGTCGATAACTATCTTACCGTTATCAAAGAGGCCATTAAGATCCACTTGATCGGTGTTTCTTTGATCATACTGTTGATCATTTCGCTGATCAAATTGTCGGTTGTCCCTGCTGCCGGTCTGTGCCTGTGCAACAGCTACCATTCCAACTGCGAATAAGAGTGTAAAAATTTTTTTCATGATTTAATTTTTTAAAGGTGAATTAATAATAACGAACATAAGAGGCAAAAGAGAGACCAGTGTTTACAAAGGGAACGTTAATACAACCAGGCTCCTTATATCCTTATTATTAAGGAGAAAAACATTCAAAAAATTTTTTACTAATTAACGTTTTTGCCCGCAAGTAAAAAGATGCGCAAAATTGAGCCGGCAGCATAGTTTCCTTTTGCCGAAAAAACCCCGTAGATCTGGTGATTTGCCGTATAGTTTTCTAAACCGCTTATTTTATCTTGATGTCACAAATTGTGACCTCAAAATGCGTGACTTTAAAATTGGAGAACGCAATTTGCGACCTCCAATGTCTTTGATATTGCAATTTGAAATATCAAACTGTAATGGGATATGGCAAAAGCAAATAAAGCGCTGATGATACCTGACGAACTGGTAATGAACAAAATCTACCTCATTCGTGGTCAGAAAGTAATGCTGGATAAAGATTTAGCTGAGCTGTATGCTGTTGAAACCCGAATATTGAATCAGGCAATAAGAAGAAATACTGACAGGTTTCCCGAAGACTTTATGTTCCGGCTGACTGCAGCAGAATTTGAAATCTTGAGATCACAATTTGTGATCTCAAGTTGGGGAGGTGTCCGCTACCTTCCTCTGGCTTTTACCGAGCAAGGCGTTTCCATGCTCTCAGGAGTATTAAATAGCGAAACCGCCATCCGTGTCCATATACAGATCATCCGGGTATTTGCAAAAATGAGAGAATTGCTGCTTACCCATAAAGACATTTTGCTCCAACTAGAAAAAATAGAAAAGAAACTAACCGGCCACGACGAAGACATAAAACTGATCTTCCAATATTTAAAACAACTGTTGAACCCGCCCCAACCACCTCGCCGTAAAATTGGATTCAGAAGAAAAAACGAGGAGTAATCATCCCGGTCTTGTTCGGAGTATCTGAATCTTTCTTATGCATAATTTTTAAACCATTAATTTTAACGCCCGTAAAACCTTATCGGGCCAATCAACTTATTATTAATTTTTAATCATTAATCATTAATTATTTTTTATGCCAGCAAAAAAGATCATTACTGTATTTGGCGCCACCGGCGCACAGGGCGGCGGGTTGGTCCGCGCAATAACCAATGACCCTAACAGCGAATTTGCGGTTCGTGCCATAACAAGAGAACCCAACTCCGACAAAGCAAAAGCATTGGCAGCACTTGGCGCCGAAGTAGTGTATGGCGATCTTGGCGATGCAGCATCCGTGCACAAAGCACTCGAAGGAGCTTACGGTGCTTTTTTCGTTACATTCTATTGGGCGCATTTTTCACCGGAGCAGGAAAAAAAAGAAGCCGCTCTTTTTGCCTATGCTGCTAAGGACGCCGGGATAAAACATGCTATCTGGTCCACACTCGAAGACACCCGGGAGCTGTTTCCAATTGATGACAACCGCATGCCCACACTGATGGATAAATATAATGTACCTCACTTTGATGCCAAGGGCGAATCGAATAAACAATTCATTGCTGCGGGAGTGCCCACCACTTTTTTACATGCTTCTTTTTACTGGGACAATTTTATTTATTTCGGCGCCGGCCCAAAAAGAGGTGAAGATGGTAAGCTGGCTCTTACACTGCCCATCGGTGATGCAAAGATGGCGGGTATCGCTGCCGAAGATATCGGCAAATGTGTTTATGGCATTTTTAAAAGAGGACAGGAATACATTGGAAAAAATATTGGTGTGGCCGGTGAACATCTGAGCGGAAAGCAAATGGCCGATGCATTAAGCAAAGCATTGGAGGAACCCGTTGTGTATAACAAAATACCGGCATCCGTTTATCGCAGCTTTGGTTTTCCCGGTGCTGATGATCTTGGCAATATGTTCCAGGTATACGATGAATTTGAAGAAAAGATGAATGACCTGCGTGATGTGAAAGTTTCAAAACAATTAAATCCGGAGTTGCAAAACTTTGAGCAATGGCTGGCACAGAATGCTAAGAAGATACCTGTTTAGTGATTGACCGCATATAAATGGCTTCGTGTCCTTCGTGCTGTATTTCTTTGTGTTCTTAGTGGTCCTGTATTTTTTACCACAAAGAACACAAAGTATAGCACGAAGGACACAAAATATATACAGAGTATTTTTCTTTATTTACTATACCGGGTTCGCCGATCCAATGAAAATTAGGTAGCAAGGATCTTTTCTTACTACCTTTACATTCTCACCGGCTCACCTGATAAGAGGACCGCAGCTTACAACTAACTTCTCCCTATTCTAACCATGGCACAGTTTTGCTGGTAAGTAAAATAAAAAATGACAAGTTGGTTTTATCGGAAATGGGCGGGGCTCCTGATTCTTATTTTTTTCCTGAGTAATACAAAGGAACTGGCAGCACAGGCCCCTCCTTCGGTCGCCATAGGCTTGCCGAAGGCGATGCCCGATAGTATAAAAGCAAATACTGTTATTATTCCTTCTGCAGATAGTGTAACGAACCTTCCTGATACTGTAGATAAAAGACCCCGTAATTCTTATGGTGACCTGCTGGACGATGACCC
Organism: Chitinophagaceae bacterium; assembly: GCA_035318845.1. Lineage (GTDB taxonomy): Bacteria > Bacteroidota > Bacteroidia > Chitinophagales > Chitinophagaceae > JJ008. The sequence continues at coordinate 8,464 of DATHDV010000242.1, read as the reverse complement.
CCATTATAACCCGAGATCTTCCTGGTTGATCCCGGTTTTAAGGGTCACCACGTCAAATATTTTTGGATGGGCATATAGCCGTTATGTGCAAAAGGCTGATTGGGCAAAGGTCAGTATGCAAACATGGAAGGCCAACCTGCGTGGTCAATGGGAATGGGACAATGATCGCTTCGGCGTGAATTTCCTGATACACCCGCGGGCAGGAAGTGATTATTTTAATGTAGCCCGCAGCAATGGTTATGGTTTCTGGGGTTCTTATCCCTATGCTTTTTTAGGAAGCCTGCAATGGGAATATTTTGGTGAGAATACAAGGCCATCAAAAAATGATCTGATCAATACGCCTGTAAGCGGTGCATTCCTCGGCGAGATATTATACCGTATCAGTTCCAACATACTTAATGACCGCAGGCGTGGCAAACACAGGCTATGGCGTGAGGTCTTTGCAGGAGTGGTGGATCCTACAAGAGCATTGAACAGGTTTACACAGGGAAAGATGACAAGAATTACACCGGTTGAAGTGTACCAAAAGGAACCGCTCAATGTTTCTGTAAGCATCGGCGCACACCGTGTAAATGACAACAATAAATTTGGAACGGGTGGTACCAATGCGATCTTCAACCTGCAACTGGATTATGGCGATCCTTTTGAAGTAAGGAGACGAAAAGCTTTTGATGTTTTCCGGTTAAGACTCGAAAGCCGTTATGGACAGGATAAACGGATCGTGGATAATGTGCTGGGCTATGGATTACTGTTTGGAAAAACATTGAAAAGTGGGAATCATGGAGTGCTGATCGGCATCTTTCAGCATTATGATTACTGGAACAACAGAGTATTTGAACTGGGAAGTCTTGGTTTTGGGCCAGGGCTTATTTCAAAATTTAAATTCGGCAGCAATTCATATTGGTATTCCGGTTTACATGCAGCCGGCGTGCCACTGGCAGGCAATAGCACCCGCTTTGGTCCTGATACTTCGGAGTTCCGCGACTATCCTTTTGGTGGTGGATTTGAAGGGCGAATAGAAGAAAGGCTGAATATCGGCAATTGGGTCAGTCTTGGATTCAACGGTTATTATTATTGGTTCTTTAATTATCCAAGCGCAGGCTTCAAAGGAAAAAGCCGTATCGGTATCCTGAAACCATTTATTACGGTCCGCCTGTATAAGAATATCAGCGCCGGCTTCGAGCATCATATATATTATGATAACCGTTTTATTGATGATTTGAATGAATTGCATTTGACCACCACAGAACAAAAGGTCTTCCTGCAGATCTTTTTCCAGGACCGGCAGAGATATGGGAAATATCATTAGAATGAGTCGGGACGCTAAAGCGGCCTGAATCATTCTTCTGAGTGATGGGAAGTATCATGAACCCTTATGATCTTGTCATGCACTGCAAAACATAGTTTATTTTGATCTTCTGAATGTAAACTAACTCTGTATTTAGTTTACATCCGAAATACTGCTCAGAAAATTCCCCTGATTTACCGTTTTGTGGCCTGATTTGTACAGTCAATCTTTTTTATTTTGAGGTCACAATTTGTGACCTCAAGTCCTTGTATCGCAAAATGCGGTAGTTTTTTGAAAATTCATTTTTGAGGTGGTCACAATTTGTGACCACCTGTATAAAACCCGAATTATGTCAATTTCTAAAAAGAAAAGAATAATTCCCGATGAAATTGTGATGAATAAGATAATTGTGGTTCGTGGCCAAAAAATAATGATAGACCGGGACCTCGCAGAACTGTATGGTATTACAACCAAGCAACTGAATCAACAGGTCAAAAGAAACAGCAAAAGATTTCCCGAAGATTTTATGTTTCAGCTTGATGAGGAAGAGAAAAATGAGGTGGTCGCAAATTGCGACCACCTCAGCAGTCTGAGATTTTCACCAAATTTGCCATTTGCCTTTACTGAGCATGGTGCAGTAATGCTGGCCAGTGTGCTGAATAGCGAAAGGGCTATTGAGGTAAATATTCAGATTGTAAGGGTATTCACTAAAATGCGGGAACTGCTGCTTACTCACAAAGACATTTTGTTGCAACTTGAAAAAATAGAAAAGAAGCTGTCGGGCCATGATGAAGACATACTGTTGATCTTTAAATATCTTAAGCAACTGCTGAATCCTCCACAACTACCCCGCCGTAAAATTGGATTCAGAAGAAAAAATGAGAATGATCCATGAGCTGCCGTTTCACTCCTTCTTCTTAAGAAAATAATTCCTGCATTCTGCTACTTTATCCGTGTTGATGATATCCACTCCCTGTTTTTGTAAATGCTCCCAGGAATTCGGGCTGTCGGCTGTTGCCCATAGCCTTAACATTTTTCCCATGCTATGTACCCGCTGAACCAGCTGCTGGATATGGATATCTATACTGTCAGAAGGGACAACATAATTAACCAGGAATCGCTGATAAATGCCACCCGTTGCAGCGTGGCCTTGTCATAGGTTTCATTGGGACGGCCGTCAAAAAAAATATAGCGGGGATAGAGGGTCCATGATAATTCTCCATCCTTATTCTCTTCTGTGTTTTTGCGGGGAGGCCTGTCGCCGCTGATCACAATTTGAATGGCATGGGGATTTACGATACGGTCAAATACCGATGGGTATGCAGATAGTTGTTGTACCAGGTTGGCCAGCACGGCCCGGCTGCTTTTTTTAATATCGATCATCAGTACGGGTGCATAAGCGGTATCGGGGCTGATGCGGCCATGGTTGGCATCAAATAAATTAATGATGGGTTGCAGGTAGAGCTCCCATAGTGTTGGTGCTTTGTCCAGTGCATTCTCATTATGCGCAACCCGGAGCGTATCATTGACCAGGAATACATCGGCCTCAATAGAAAAAGCCCGGTTGCGCAATGCATTGGTCAGTGGCTCCGGTCTTTGAAAATCGTTATGGGCATGGATAAGTGGCGGCTGGGCGGTTGCTACACCATCCGCCAATAAAAATAAAAGAAGCCACTTGTATCTCATACCGCAAAGTTGAGGAATTTAGAAAGATGAATATCGGTTCATGGATCATAGTTCATGGCTATGATCCATGAACTATGAACTATTTTATGCCATCCTGGCGTGAACGTTGCGCTTTACCGATCACACTTTTTCATTGTTTTTTGCGCTCACAATTTTGTGACCGATTTTGATGCTGATAAAATTTGCTCACAGAGTTGAAACACAGCCATATTCAATTTTGCGTACCGTTTTAAAGGTTGAACTAACTTTGGAAGATGGCGGATGTGCATGACAAAAAGACAAGAAGCTACAACATGAGCCGCATCCGGCGGAAATACAAAACACTTATAGAATTCAGAAAATGCATGTCTTAATTATTAAAAATAAAAATATGTTTAAGGTAAACGAGCAGTATTCAAAAAACGATATTTATCAAATCCTAAAAGTTCCTGTGGAAAGGCAAAGAGGAGCATGGGATACTGGATATAGAGAATATCTTGGTGACATTTACATATTTGCCAATGTAGGAGTTCCAGGAAGAACTGGTCATGATTATGACAATCATTGGGAAGGTTCAAATTTTATTTGGTATGGAAGAACATCATCTCATATAAATCAACCATTGATAAAAAAGATGATCAATCGAGAGGGTAATGTATATGTATTCACAAGAATTGATGATAAACAACCTTTTACTTTTCAGGGCCAAGGAAGATTAAAATCATTTGAAGATATTTCCCCAGTTAAGATTGTCTGGACTTTTGAAAGATTGAGCCTAATTAACACCAAAGAGGCGTGGCAAATACTATTGAGAAACGCAAATGAGCTATATGATTCTCAGGAAATTTATGTTTCTCCTCGCCAATTTCATAAATATCAAATTATTAAAGTCACTAAAGATTTTGTTAGGATAAAAAGATTGAGTGTAGAAAGCCGAACAGAACAGGACCTAACGTATCAAATATTTGAAAAAGCAATTTCACGAATAAATAATAATCAAGATGTTCTTACACGGCGAGATTTATATGGCATTGTTCTTATTGAAGCGGCTATAGTATGGCTATTGCCAATGTTGGATTGGGATAATGATCTTAAACATATAGTCGTTTTTGACAACTCGGGCAATATAATCAAGAGCACTAAAAAAATTGACGAGGCGAAAGACGACTTAGATTTTCAAATTATAACTCGAATTTTGAGAATAAGAAGAGGGCAGAATAAACTGAGGGAAAATTTGTTTTACTTGTACCAAGGAAAATGTTGCCTTACTCAATTTCATATTAAAGAGTTATTACACGCTTGCCATATAATCCCTCATTCACATTCTGGGGTCAATGCTACGACGAACGCTTTTTTATTTCGAGCAGATATTCACGATTTGTTCGATTCAAATCTTATTGGAATTAATCCAAAAACTCTGAAAGTTGCCACTGATAAAGTTTTACTCAATACAGAATATGATAGTCTGAAGGGGATGAAAATTGTAGATAGAATTGATGGCAACAAACCAGACCTTAATGCACTCGATTATAGATGGAATATTTTTAATTCTTTAAAATAGTCAAGAATAGAAGGTGCTGTCAAAAAAGAAAAAAGGAGCATGTTTACTATTTGGTTTTACTCTTGTTTTTTTATCCAACTTTTTTTTGTATAATTTTAAATAATGTCAAATTCTTAAGTGTTTGCTTATCAATCACTTACAATCACGCCATGCCCAACCTATATCCAGTTATCGATCTTTTTTGCGGTGTCGGAGGTTTAAGTCATGGATTCGTTCTTGAAAAGTTCGATTTGATTGCTGGCGTTGATTTTGATCTATCCTGTAAGTACGCTTATGAAAAAAATAATAACGCACCGTTCTATCATAAAAACTTGACTCGAACATCTTCGAAATTTATTTCATCACTATTCCCTCCAAATGCACCTCGGATTTTAGTTGGATGTGCTCCTTGCCAAGCATTTTCTCCGCTTTCCCATAAATACAAGGACAATGACAAGTGGAAACTTCTTTATTCCTTTGGAAGGATTATTAAAGATGTCCGGCCTGATGTTATCTCAATGGAAAATGTACCACGACTATTGGACTATGACAATGGTAATGTCTTCACTGACTTTTGTGAAATCTTGTTAAGCGAAGGATATGATATTTATCAACGTGTAGTGAATGCGGCAGATTATGGAGTGCCTCAAAGAAGAAATCGACTTATTTTATTGGCTTCTCGTTTAGGAAAAATCGAATTGATTAATGAAACTCATAAGCAAGAAGATCATGTTACGGTATGGGATGCGATTTCCCATTTACCTTCGATAGAAGCTGGTGAAGTTTCTAATAAAGATGAATTACACCGATCTAGGGGTCTTTCGGATCTTAATCTAAAAAGAATTTTAGCAACACCAGAAGGCGGAGGATGGAAAAACTGGGATAAAGAATTGATTTTGAAATGTCATAAAAAGGAAACAGGAAAATCCTTTCGAAGTGTGTATGGTAGAATGAAAAGAAATGAAGTTGCCCCGACACTTACAACACAATGCACTGGTTATGGGAATGGTCGATATGGACATCCGATTCAAAATAGAGGAATTTCATTGAGAGAGGCTGCGATATTGCAGAGTTTTCCAATAGCCTATGATCTTATAAATCCTACAGAAAAATTTAGCCTTCGAAAACTTGAAACTCATATCGGAAATGCTGTACCGGTTTTATTGGGTAGGGTGATTGCGAAGAGTATAAAGAAACATTTGAAATCTATTGGTTACTGATTTTTGATATCTTCTATTGTATTTTCAGATTTACATAAAACCTTTCTTATGCCACTTCAATCCCACCATTCCAAAAAGAAGTTCACTTTCGAAATTTCTCTGAGCGTTTTAAATCATTTAGGAAGAAATTTATATCGAAGTTTTGTAACTGTATTGGGGGAAGCTATTTCCAACTCTTGGGATGCAGACGCTAAAAACGTTTGGATTTATGTGGACAAAAAGAACAATTCCTTTGTGATAAAAGATGATGGAATTGGAATGACAAATTCGGATTTTCAAAACAAATTCCTGAAAATTGGCTACTCTAAACGAAATAATGGAAAATCTAAATCTCCCGATGGAAGACCTTTTATAGGAAGAAAAGGAATTGGGAAATTGGCACTTTTATCTTGCGCAGATAAGATTACTATTATTTCAAAAAAACAGTCCAAAAATTATGTAGGTGGAACTATTGATAACTCTGGCTTGGACAGAGCTATTACAAAGGATTTAAAACCCCAGCAGTATCCATTAAAAGACTGGAACGAAAAAGCGTTTGAAAAATATATTGAAGGACATGATAATGGAACAATTATTCGTTTCGATGGAATAAAAGGAGGGATTAAGAAAAGCGTGAGGAATTTGAAAAAAATCATTGCATTATATTTTCGATTTTCTCTTATAGATAGCTCATTCAATGTATTCATAGATGACTATAGAATCACGTATGAAGATTTAAAGGCTCTTGCAGAGAAAACTGAATTTTTATGGACAATCAATGAATTAAAAGATCCTTTTATTAGTGAAATGCTTAAGGATGTTAAAGAGTCAAAACATCTTAATATAAAAGGGTTAATGAAAGGATTTATAGCCTCTGTCGAAGTGCCTAGAGACCTTAATATAATGAATATTGAAGAACGAGTAAGCGTTGACCTTTTCGTTAATGGAAGACTTAGGGAAAGAAATATCCTCCGTCATATTCCTACCGCAAGGATAGTCGAAGATTATTTATATGGTCAAATCCATTTTAATACTCTGGATGATAAACAAGACAGGTTCACAAGCTCTAGAGAAGGTGTTATTGCTGATGATTCCAAGTATCGCGGGTTTCTAGATCGTATAAAAGAAAATGTCCTTAGAACAATTATTGATGATTGGGATAAATGGAGGATAAAGTATAGAAAGCCTGGTGATTCGGAAAACATGCGCATTGCTCCAAAAGAAAGAAAATCAAAAGAATTGTTTGATGTTGTTTCTAATGAATATACTCTTCCAAAAGGTCAAAAGAATAAACAGAAAGTCGATCAATGGGTTGATGCTTTAGGCAGCGATGCTCAGTTTAATTTTAGTTCATATGCAGAGTGTTTCATTTCAGAAAATTTGATACGCAATTATATCAAGGAAAAAAAGATTCCGCTTTCTGACCCTGCCAAAAAGGAAATTGAAAAATGGAAACGTGTTGAAACAGATAGCAAAAACAAGGGAAATATTAGTATTCCTATTAGAAAGAATGTGAATGATTTGGCTTATTTGGATATGGATTATCTAGCATATCTGGCCGATATGAAAGACAAAGGGAATCCATTAGGGGCGGCAAACTTATCTCGAGATGCAGATGAGTATAAACCAATGAGGGACGCTATGGCGCATACATCACTTCTTACTGATCTGGCAAAACAGAAATTGTCATCAGTTCATGAAAACATTAAAGGAAGAATAAAAACGTTATTGTCAGCAAAATGATATTATAGTTAAGAGGATATTGGATGACGGATATATTTACAAAGAAGAAAAGAAGCCGGGTCATGTCCAAAGTAGCAAGGGCAGATACTCCATATGAAATATTGGTACGAAAATTTCTTTTTAGCAAAGGATTTAGATTTCGGAAAAACTATAAAGCACTTCCTGGTTCTCCGGATATCGCATTGCCTAAATACAAATTTGTCATTTTTATTCACGGCTGCTTTTGGCATCTTCACACATGTTCAGCAGGAAGAATACCTGCCTCAAATAAAGCTTTCTGGACTGAGAAACTTACAAACAATAAAAAAAGAGATCAAGAAAAAAATAAGCAATTGAAGAAAATGGGGTGGCGTGTAATAGAAATTTGGGAGTGTGACTTAAAGACAGAGAATCAAAGAATGAAGACACTCAATAAACTATTGAAAAAAATTGTATAGCAGTATTGATTTATTGTCCCCTTACAAACCCCTTGGCCTTAGTTTGAAACTAAAGCCAAAAACCGTTCACGCAGTTGTTGGTGTTTTCATTTCAGCAACAGCTCATATTATAAGGTACTTAAAAAGAAAAGGGAAACTTCGCAAATGCTGAGTAGCGAACAGAACCCTGAAGTGTGCGACGCAACAGACGATGATAGTAGTAACACAGCCGGGCACCAAATCTGTCCTCTTCCCAGCCAGTCCTTGCGTATCTTTGCCATCCTAAAAAATAATACACGACATGATACAGGAGAAAGGAACCATTTCCGTGAACACCGAGAACATTTTTCCCATCATTAAAAAATTTCTGTATTCCGATAACGAGATCTTTTTGCGGGAACAACTCAGCAATGCAATGGATGCCACGCAGAAAATAAAAAGACTGGCGGCACTGGGGCATTACAGCAAAGACCTCGGAGATCTGCGGGTAAACGTGGCGGTGGATCCAACAGCAAAGACCATTACCATTTCCGACAGCGGTATCGGGATGACGGCCGAAGAGATAAAAAAATACATCAACCAGGTAGCTTTCTCCGGGGCTACGGAGTTCCTG
>DATHDV010000241.1:0-2188 GCA_035318845.1 Chitinophagaceae bacterium | reverse complement strand
ATGTCCAATTTTTAATATTTCTCGCAGCGAACGCTGCGAAGCAGCGGCGTCCCGATAGCTATCGGGATTGCGTTCTTTGCCTTTTTGTCCCGCCTTAGGTGGGTTGAAACCAAAACCGGAACTATCAAGATATTTCAGATCAGTTTCCCGGCAACCAAATATTCTGCAATTTGTACAGCATTGGTAGCAGCTCCTTTTCTTAAGTTGTCCGAAACGATCCACATATTCAAAGTATTCGCCTGGCTTTCATCTCTTCTTAGTCTTCCCACAAACACTTCATCTTTCTCATGTGCATCCATCGGCATAGGGTAAAGTTGATTGGCGGGATCATCTACCACCACTACTCCCCGTGAAGACTGCAATAATAATTTCACTTCATTTAAATCATAGTCTTTTTCAAACTCCACGTTCACCGATTCGCTATGACCTCCCATTACAGGGATCCTTACGGTTGTAGCCGTCACCCGGATGGAATCATCTCTCATGATCTTGCAGGTCTCTTTTACCATTTTCATTTCTTCTTTGGTGTAACCATTCTCCAGGAATACATCTATCTGTGGAATTACATTTAAATCAATGGGATATTTATAGGCCCTTTCGCCATCAATCCCTTTCCGCTCATTCAATAATTGGATAACTGCCTTTACCCCGGTCCCGGTTACACTTTGATACGTTGAAACAACAATTCTTTTAATACCATATTTTTTATGCAATGGATTTAATGCCACTACCATTTGAATCGTAGAACAGTTTGGATTGGCAATTATTTTATCCTTTGCTGTCAGCACATCTGCATTTATTTCAGGAACAACCAATGGTTTTGAAGGATCCATTCTCCAGGCTGATGAATTATCGATCACCGTAATTCCTGCTTCAGCAAATTTTGGCGCCCACTCCAAAGAAGTGCTGCCACCGGCAGAAAAAATAGCTATCGCAGGTTTAGCTGCAATGGCATCCATCATGCTCACCACTTTATATTTAATTCCTTTAAACTCCACTTCCTTTCCAACTGATCTTTCAGAAGCAACGGGGATCAATTCCGTGACCGGGAAATTTCTTTCCGCCAGAACCTGGAGCATTTTGGAACCAACTAATCCTGTAGCGCCTACAACTGCAACTTTCATTATTATTTATTTTTAGAATGAACAATTAATATGGAATTGCCTTCCTGCCATTTAAGGGATGAGGCAAAAATAAAGCCTTCCGGTTTGGAAGGCTTTATAAATTTTAATACTGTCTTTTATGATGCAATATTTTACCGTCTAATATACTTTGAAACAGTACATGTGTGTTCTTTCATAAGAGCTGATTAAATAACCGGGTCTCCAATTCTGATAAAAATATAAATGATTATTTACATTTGAATTTACAATTTCAAAATTGGCTTTTTCACAATCCTGCCCGCCTTTAATTACGCCGATAGAATTCCCTAACGAAATGCTATAAACCCCTTTTTTCAAAGCAATAAATTGTAATCTCAAAATGTATTGTGAGTTTATCTCTTGATAATAGAAGCCTTTGTTTTCTGACGGAATATGATCATTGCCAGATGCCATCCCATTTAAAGCTGTTATATTAAAATAAGGTATAGCACCTATGACAGATGTAGAAGTATCAGGAAATTCTAATACCCTTAAATTTGACCCTAACAATGAATTGCTAAAATTTACCTGGATATTATTCCCCCCTAAGGAATCAGTAAATGTTGTAGCATGTACTGATTCCATATATATAGTATCCCCGATTTGTATGCTGTCTTTTTCTGGAGTAAAAATCTCCTTCATGAAGAATTGATAAGATACTTCTTTGCACGGCTTGCCACAAGTAAACGATAATAAGACAATGCCAACCATAAAAATTAAATATTTCATACGTTTTTATCTTAATAATGATATTGTCCAAATAAGTTTATTGTTTGTTGGTTTTGATTGCCGGGATTTTGCTGTATGAACCTTGTCCTGTATTGCTCCACAGAGTTTACATCAGCTTGCAACGCTAAATATAACTGCTGAATTGTAAAGCCTTGTACGTTATCCGTAATAGGGTTTATTTCATTTGTATTGTCTGTCATATCTTCCAATAAGCCCTTTGGTATCCATCTAAATGGATCAGTTAATAAATTGGGGTCAAAATTTTCCAACACATCTATATTCGGATGATTCGTCCCATTAGGACAGAAAAAAATTCC
>DATHDV010000240.1:0-2770 GCA_035318845.1 Chitinophagaceae bacterium | reverse complement strand
CTGCAGATCGGGCTATAGAGGCGATGGTTCGTTGGTTGGTTTTTATAACAGATGAGCCGGCGCCAAAGTCTTCAATATTCAAAACAGTCTTATCCGCTAATAATTGCTGTCGCAAACCTTCCACTTTATCATATTCAGGATAATGGCTTTTGTCGTTAAGCACTTTAGTAATAAGATCAAAGACAAATGGAGAATGAATACCGTGACCACTGCTGCCGGAAGCTTTGAGATAGTAGTTAAGATATTTTACGGCAAGTTGCCATTTGGAATACATGGATTGAAAATAAGAAATAAGTAATAAAAAATAAGGAATAAGAAAGTGCTTCCGGACCTTAGGATTATTCAACTTTCTGATTTCTTATTCCTTATTTTTTATTTCTCATTTTATCCGATTCTCTCCCAAACCTGGAAAGAATAGTTATAAGCATTCTTCTCATCGGCCTCATGATCCTGCTGGCTCATCAGTTGCCATTTTTCCGGGTGCAGTGCCGGGAAAAAAGTATCAGCCTCCGGTTCCACCTCCACACGGGTAAGATAAATGCGGTGGGCTTTGTCAAAAAGTGTTTTATAAATTTCTCCCCCGCCGATCACCATTATTTCTTTGGCATCTGTTTCCCTCGCTACAAACAAAGCATCATCAATATTCTTGACAGCAATGGCTCCTTCCGTTTTCCAACCCGGCTGGCGGGTGATTACAATATTCTTTCTTCCGGGAAGAGCTCTCCCCAGTGATTCAAAGGTTTTTCTTCCCATCACGATGGGCATTCCCCAGGTGATATTTTTGAAATGCTTCATATCATTGGGTAAATGCCAGGGTAGTTTGCCGTCTTTCCCGATGGCATTATTGGTAGCTGCAGCGACGACGAACGAAATAGTCATAATGAAAAATAAGAAATAAATAATAAGAAATAAGAAAGTATCGATTTATTATTTAAACCTTTCGGCATTGTTTTAAAAAATTTTGTACTATTCAGAACTGAGCCTGTCTATCATCACGGTTAAATTTTGTATACTTATTTTCAATCATAAACGTATCCACTTTCTCATTCCTTATTTCTTATTATTTCTTTCTTATTCTCAGACCGCCACAGGCGCTTTAATGGCCGGATGGCATTGATAGTTTTCCAATGTAAAATCCTCAAACTTAAAATCAAAAATATTCTTTACTGCCGGGTTCAGTTTCATAGTTGGCAGCGGAAAGGGTTGGCGGCTTAACTGAAGGTTTACCTGCTCCATATGATTATTATAAATATGTACATCGCCAAATGTATGAATGAACTCACCCGGTTCCAGCTCACATACCTGTGCGATCATCAATGTCAGTAATGCATAAGAAGCGATATTAAAGGGAACGCCAAGAAATATATCAGCGCTGCGTTGATATAACTGGCAACTTAGTTTTCCATTGGCAACATAAAATTGGAACATGGTATGACAAGGCATCAAAGCCATCTCCGGCAATTCAGCCACATTCCATGCATTGACAATTAATCTGCGGCTGTCAGGGTTCTTTTTTATTTGTGTAATTAGATCCGATACCTGGTCCACGATCTTTCCATCTTTTCCTTCCCAACTCCGCCATTGTTTACCATATACCGGGCCCAGTTCACCATTCTCATCAGCCCATTCATCCCAAATTTTTACGCCATGTTCTTTCAAATAAGCAATATTAGTTTCTCCTTTTAAAAACCAAAGCAATTCATGGATGATACTTTTCAGATGAACTTTTTTGGTGGTGACCAATGGAAACCCTTTCTGCAGATCAAACCGCATCTGGTAGCCAAAACAGCTTTGTGTACCTGTTCCCGTGCGATCCGTTTTATGAACACCATTATCCAATATATGCTGAAGGAGATCGAGGTATTGTTGCATGGGTGCAAGTTAGGAAAAAGGCTAGTGGTAAGTGGCGAGTGGGGAATGGGTGTGGGGAAACTGTGGAAGATTTTTATTTTGATTTTCTTCTCGCCAATTCCTTTTTTATCAATCCCAACTCCCTCCCCGTCTGTCCTTTCACCGAAGTATTTTCCTGGGCCCGGCGCATCAGGTAAGGGATCACATCTTTAATTGGACCAAAAGGAAGATACTTACTGACACTGCAACCGGCATGCGCCAGGTTGAATGTGATATTATCACTCATACCATATAACTGGCTGTAATGAACATGGGGATGACTCAAGGGTAAACCTTTTTGCTGCAACAATTGAGTAGTATAAAGATTGCTGTATTCATTGTGCGAGGCGACGATCAATGCAATACGATCAATATGCTCAATGCAGAATTTTACGCTTTCATTAAAATCTTTATCGCTGCTTTTTTTATCAGGGTGAATGGGGGAAGGATAACCTTTTTCCGCAGCTCTTTTCCTTTCTTTTTCCATATAGGCCCCGCGGACCAGTTTGGCGCCCAATATGAATTTTCGTTCCATCGCAGCCGCATAAGAATCTTTGAGGAACTGCTGCCGGTCTGTGCGGTAATGCTGCGTGGTATTATAGACAACAGGTCTTTCTTTATTAAACATATCCATCATCAGGATGGTAATGGCATCTACCGGGTCCTGTATCCATGTTTCTTCCGCATCTATCAATACACCCCTTTTCTTTGCAGAGGCTGTTTCGCAAACACGCATGATGCGATGGCGGACACAGTGCCATTCTTCCCTTTCATGGACCGGCAATTCTTCCACAGCTTTTAAATATCTTTTCATCAATGTCCCTTCGGCAGCATGCATCAGCTCATCTAATTTTTCCAGCAAAGCAAACCTGGCAAACCA
>DATHDV010000239.1:0-4806 GCA_035318845.1 Chitinophagaceae bacterium | reverse complement strand
ACCTTTGATGAAAGCATATTCACCAGCAACCCCACCGGCAGCAGGATGACGCTAAATGAAAATAACATCAGTAAAACGGCTGTCCATCCTTTGCGCAATTTTTTCTTTTCCGTGAGGAAAAACATCCAGCGCCGCAGCAACACATATAAAGTGATAGCGCCCAATAAGGCCGGCAGAAAACTTTGCAATTGGAAAAACAATAAGATCCCCAGCAATAAAATGATGACAATAAAAAAGAATTGCCGTATCCGGTTCTGGTCAATGGTGTTGCTGCTCATAATAGATGCTAAAAGTAACGAAATGTTAAGGAAGAAGCAGTCAGGTCGATTGTTAGCTATTAGCTTTTAGCCATTAGCCGTTAGCTTTGACACGGTCTCATTGAAATTTGTGCTACAATTCAGCAAAATAGAGAGAGTTTTATCATTTTCGGGTTCTTGCATTTATTCATTTCAATTACGATGATCTCGTTTTTTTCGATGAAGCTAATGGCTAATGGCTAACCGCTAACGGCTAAAAGCTAACAGCTTTAAACTTTCACCTCCTTCCACTTCCCTTTCTTAAAATAATACCAGGCTGCCATCGCCATCACCGATTCCGCTACGGGTATTGCAATAAAAGCACCCACCGGCCCCATCTTAAAAGTTTCGGCCAGCAATAAAGCAAAGGGGATCTGGAACAACCAAAATCCAACAATATTGATCCATGTCGGTGTCCTGGTATCACCTGCGCCGTTCAATGCCTGTATCATCACCATGCCGATACCATAGAATATATAACCGGCCCCGATGATCTGCAGCGCCATCACGGCAAACTTGTGTACCTCCGGTTCATTCGTAAAAATGCTGATGATCGGCGAAGCGAATAATAAGAACAGTATCATTACCCCACCCATAAAAATGGCATTGTATTTTGTTGTCAGCAATACACTCTGTTCGGCTCTTAATGGTTGATTGGCGCCAAGGTTCTGCCCGACCAATGTTGCAGCTGCATTACTAAGTCCCCATGCCGGAAGGATAAAGAATACAACATTCCTTATTGCCACCTGGTAACCAGCCGATGCATCCGTGCCGCCGGTTGTGGATACGATCCATGCCAGTATGATCCAGCTTCCGCTCTGTATAAAGAACTGGAAGGTTGCCGGCCAGGCCACTTCAAACAAATGTTTTACCAATGGCGTATCCCATTTAAAGTGCGGCCATTTTATTTTGATCGTGTTTTTATTACTGAATAAATGAAAACACTGGTAAACAACTCCTATACCTCTTCCAATGGTAGTGGCAATAGCAGCGCCCTTTAATCCCAATGCAGGAAAAGGACCATAGCCCATGATCAGCATCGGGCAAAGAAAAATATTAATGATACTGGCGATCCACAGGCTGCGCATGGCAATAGCCGCATCGCCGGCGCCACGGAAAATGCCATTGATAAGGAACAATAAAATAATGATCACACTTCCGCCGAGCATGATACGGGTAAACACCGCTCCTTCTTTTATCACTTCAGCCCTTGCTCCCATTAAGCGCAAAACATCGGGAGCAAAAATGATCCCTGCAATACTGAACACAATGGCGCATACGATCCCAAGCAGGATGGATTGTGCGCCTGCATGTGAAGCAGCTTCCGGATTCTTTTCACCAATGCGCCTTGATACTATTGCAGTAGCAGCAGTACTCAGACCGATAGCGATCGTATAGATCAATGCGACCACTGATTCGGTAAGACCAACCGTAGCCATCGCCACTTTATTATGCGGTGCAGGCAGGTGACTTACAAAGTACATATCCACGACAGCAAAAACAGATTCAAGACTTAGTTCCAGGATCATGGGAATAGCTAATAGAACAATGGCCCCGCGGATACTGCCTTGGGTATAGTCATGCTCCCCGCCCTTCAGCGATTGTTTGAGCAATGCATAAAAATGAGATAGTTTATTTGTATATGTTGATTGAGACATGATTGAAAATCTTTTAAAATAAATAAAATGTAAATAGAAACAGCAATAATTAATTGCTACCAGACGGACCGTCTGTATTTTCCAGGTTCTTAACTTGATCGAACCCGCCTGCCGGCAGGCAGGCCTTAAAGATTTTCATATTCGTTGCTTAAAGAAGGGCGAAGGTAGTAATTTTTATTATACACATATTCCGGAACGATAGCTATCGGGTTTTCAACACAGAGATACAGAGGTTTGGAGTTACACAGAGAGAGCGTAAAATTGGGATCCAAAACTCTGTGTAACTCTGTTTCTCTGTATCTCTGTGTTGAAATTCTTCAGCCCCAGACCAAAAACCATTTCCATTATAAATCCCTATATTTATCCATAGTACCCGAAGCAAACTCCAAAACCACCGCCAATGAGTCTGACTACTTCCACGGGTGCTGTAGCCCCCGCTGCTACAACTGCCAACAACGATCATTCCCTGGTATTTTCTTTGGATGTTTTACGTGGCCTTGCCCTGCTGGGCATCCTTGTCATCAGTATCGGGGAATTTGGGGGCTTCACGGCCAATGACCAGGCTTTTTATCGTACCGGTACACATGGCGGCAATTTTAAACTGATGAACCTTGTTTCCCTCTTGTTCGAAGGGAAAATGCTGGCCCTTTTTGCAATGGTATTCGGTGCCGGCATTATTTTATTCCTGCAAAAAAAAGATCGCCCGGTTGCTATTTCAGCAGCCGATGCACATATCAGGAGAATGATGTGGCTCATGATCTTTGGTGTCGTCAACGCATTCATCTTATTATGGCCCGGTGATATTTTATTTCCATTCGGCGTAGTGGGCATCCTGCTGTTTGCATTTACAAGACTAAAAGCCAAAGGACTTATTATCGCCGCGATTGTATGCACCCTGGTCTATTGCGGCAAACAATACTGGAACTATGCCGATGATAAGAAGGATTATAAAAAATACCTGGTGGTAACGGCTGTAGAAAAGAAATTTAAAAGCGACAGCACGACCCGTGCAAAAAAAGATAGTATCGATAAGACAAAGGACCCCGTACTATACAAAGACACATTGATCAAAAACAAACTCATCGATTCCCTGGCAAAGAAAAAAGATACCCTGACCAAAAAACAAGCAGAAGAGAAAGGAAAATGGGAAGGAACGGTGAAGCAGTTGAAATATGATTCTTCAGGAACAAAGGGAGAAAACAAAGCTATGCGATCCCGGTATAGTAAGGTATGGGATCATCTCATGATGCGTTCACAAAGCAAGGAATCGACCTGGCTCTACCGGATCGGGATTTGGGACATCGGTTCTATGATGCTGCTCGGCATGGCGCTATTGAGTATCGGGTTTTTCAGTTCCCGTTTTTCTCCATCTAAATATCTCGTTATTGCTTTGATCGCAATGGCCATTGGCTTTGCTCTCGCCTGGTTCAGGATATATCAAAATTGTTTTCGCATGGACGACTATGCAAAGTATATCGATAAGCATAGTTTGCCTTACGACCAGTTCTTCCCTATCGAAAAGATCGTGCTGGCAACAGGTTATGCTTCTTTGCTGATGTGGTTGTTGCGGATGAAATGGCTGAATGTGATCTGGAAAGGATTCGCAGCTGCAGGCCGAATGGCTTTTACCAATTATATCATGCAAACTATTATCTGCACTTTCTTTTTCTATGGATATGGTTTGGGTTATTACGGCCGGTTGAACCAGTGGGAACTTTATTTCATGGTAGCAGAAATTGCATTGGTGCAAATTGTATTCTCTGTTTTCTGGCTGAGATATTATAGTATGGGCCCGGTGGAATGGTTGTGGCGTTGTCTTATATACAGGAAATGGCTTCCGAATAAAAAACAGCTGACATAGAACGCAGATAACGCAGATTATTATGATGAAATATGATAGTCTGCATTCTGCGAATAAGAATAAAATCAGTGTAAATCCGCTTGATCATAATAATCAGCGTTCCGTATTAAAAAATATTAAATGAACAGTATGAACCAGGAATATATAGCCCCGGTAGCCACCACCGATCGTATCAAGAGCATTGATACCATCCGTGGTGTTGCCCTGCTTGGCATATTGATGATGAATATCCCCGGCTTTGGTATCAACTGGGATTTCTATTACAATGTAACGCATAGCCCCCGTGCGGGAAGCGATTATTATACGTTCGGTGTCGTGTTTGTCTTCTTCGAAGGGACCATGCGGGGTTTATTCTCCATGCTTTTTGGCGCCGGTATGGTATTGTTCATGATGAACAAGAAAGAAATACCCGGCGGCACTACCGTGGCCGAATATTATTACCGCCGCTTATTATGGCTGGTCCTCTTTGGGATCATCAATGCATTTGTGATCTTATGGCAGGGGGATATTTTATTTTTCTATGGTCTTTGCGGCATGTTGTTATTTCCGTTCCGCAAACTGAAACCACAATGGCTGGTCGTGCTGGCGCTGGCCTGTGTATCGTTTACCATGATAAAACAACAATGGGAATGGAACGAGTTCCGTGAAAAAAGAAAAGCTTACACCGAAGCCGTTGCTGCAAAAAAAGAAAAGAAAGAATTGACCGGCGAACAGCAGGGCGCTATCAAAAAATGGACACAGATCGAAAAAAATCAGAAACCCGATACCACATTTACCAACCGCAATCTTCGCAAGATGCGTTCGGGCTATGGTACCATCTTCAATTATTTTATTCCTCAAAATTCCGAAGTTGAAACATGGTATATGTATCATGGGGTCTGGGATATGCTGGCCATGATGTTATTGGGCATGGCCATGTTTCTCTGGGGATTCTTCAGCAACAAGCTGCGAACCTCCACCTATGCTATGTGGATGCTGATCGGTTATGGCG
>DATHDV010000238.1:0-14761 GCA_035318845.1 Chitinophagaceae bacterium | reverse complement strand
GCAGGCACAACGGTCACATTCGTTGCGACGGCATCCAATACAAACAACGGAACGGTAAGCTATGACTTTAAGATCAATGGCACTATTGTACAAAGCGGCCCATCAAATATCTATAGCAGTTCGACACTTAGAAATGGCAATATAATAACCTGCGACATAAATATTAGTGGAGGAAACTGTTTAACATCTGTCCAGGCATTATCCAACACAATAACGATGCAGGTGATCAGGCCGGCCCGTATTAATTTGGGAGAAGACGCAAAAATTTGCATTGGCGATTATATCATACTGAAAGCTCCTGATTTTTTCACGGGATATATTTGGAATACGGGTGATACTTCAACATTCATTACAGTGACCCAACCCCAAATATATTGGGTTCGTGCCCGGGATCAGAATGGTTGCGAAATCTCGGATACAATCACTGTTTTAGAAAATCATATCTGCGGGGCTTTTATTCCAAGTGGGTTTACTCCCAATAATGACGGGCTAAATGATGTCTTCAAACCTGTTATTACCGGGAATTTCATTTCTTATAAATTTTCTATTTACAATCGTTGGGGGGAAAAGATATTTGAATCAAATGATCCCGGGAAAGGTTGGGATGGAACTTTAAAAAAAGAAAAGATCAAAACAGATGTATTTATATGGATGTGTGAATACCAACTTGCCGGTAAGCCAGTCATACTAAAGAGAGGGACTGTAACACTTATAAGGTAGATCTTGTAGGCAATTTTCATTTCAATCTTCAGGCTGAAATGGCTATTTTTGCAGCCCAGTATTTGCGGGGGTAGCTCAGCTGGTTAGAGCACAGGATTCATAACCCTGAGGTCGGCAGTTCAAGTCTGCTTCCCCGTACAAAAAGCTTCCCGATAATCATCGGGAGGCTTTTTCATTTTAATTATAAAAAAAGCCTCCCATTTCAGAGAGGCTATGTCCGGAACCGTCCAATAGATAATTAGTTTTTTGCTACATCAAATTTTTTAAAAATGGACTTTACACTGTTCTGAATTTCTTTAGCCGTCAAATTCTTACTGTTCACTTCGTCAGTTGTCCATCCCTGCCAAACTGTTTTGTCTGTCTTCGTATCGATCATCGAAATAGTGATGGTGCCTTCTTTGATACCCCGCTCATCCCTTTCATATCCCATTAACTCAGAAGGATAATAAATGGTTGTATACCGGCGGGTATATGGATTATACACCAGCCTGGAAGATGGTCTTGAATAAACAGGATTACTGCTTTGCTTTACTCCTTTTTCCACCAGCACATCATAAGTAAGTAATACATCCGGCCTGTTCTTTACTTCTTTCCACCCGGCTGACTTTTCCAATTCTTTATTTACTGCTTCCCGGATCCTTAATTCCGTCAGATCATTGTTTTTATTCCCGTCATTTCGCCCCTCCCCATCCTTATCGACCCAGGCAAAGCTTTTGTAACGGGTGAAATCGGCATTATCGTCTTTTTCAATATGAGCTGTGGAACTGCAACTTGCAAGCAAGAAGACGAAGACAATGATTCCACTCCACTTCCGATAGCTATCGGAATTCAGTTTCTTCTTCATAATTTATAACGTTTAAGTGTGATTATTGATATCTCACATTATAAACGTCAAAATTGATGCGGAGTTTACTAAAGAGATGTGAAAATTAAGAATGATTTGTTAAGCTTTGTCAATTACTGGTCATGATAACCCGATCTCGTAGTGCCGCTCGGGGATCTCAATATCAGTATACCCTTTTTTGATAAGCCGTTGTTTAAAATCCTCC
The DNA here is from genome assembly GCA_035318845.1 of Chitinophagaceae bacterium. GTDB lineage: Bacteria > Bacteroidota > Bacteroidia > Chitinophagales > Chitinophagaceae > JJ008. The sequence continues at coordinate 12,992 of DATHDV010000238.1, read as the reverse complement.
TGGACGCTATATTCACCGTGAACCAGGAAGATCTTTTTCACCAGTTGCTGGTTTTGGCAGGAAAGCCACTGGCAAAGGTCTTCATAATCTCCATGGGCACTCATGCTTCGGATCGCTCCTATCTCTGCATGTACTTCATGCAGCACACCATAGATATTTATTTCTTTATCACCAGCCATCAGTCTTCCCCCGATCGAATGAGGTTCGCAATAACCGGTAAGCAAAATAGTATTGCGGCTGTTCTCGATATTGTTGCTGATATGATGTTTCACCCTGCCCGCATCTCCCATTCCACTGGCCGAGATGATGACCATCGGACCATTCTGAAAATTAAGTTGTTTGGATTGCTCAACGGTCCTTATAAACTGTAATCCTTTAAAGCCAAAAGGATCTTTATCTGTCTGCATGAGTGTTTGAATGGTCTTGTTAAAATATTGCGGATACCGCTTTACAATTTCGGTCGCTTCAATACTTAAAGGACTATCAACATAATAATCAAGTTCGGGCAGGCGGTTCTCCTGTTCCAGCTGATTCAGGAAATATAACAGCTCTTGTGTGCGACCCACGCTAAAGGCAGGCATAATGAGTTTCCCTTTTTTTTGCAAACAGGCTTTTTCGATCCAGCGCAGCAACATGTCCGGCGTAGTGAAATTGTTATCATGCAAACTGTTTCCATAAGTTGATTCCAGTAAAATATAATCGGCCTGTGGAAAAGTTTCAGGAGATCTTAGAATCGCATCCCTGTAGCGTCCAACATCTCCGCTGAATGTGAGACGTGTTTCTTTTCCTTCCTCCTTTACTTTTACATGAACACAGGTACTCCCGATGATATGACCCGCATCGGTGTACATTGCCTGCACCCCATCAATAACATCGAACCACTGATTATATCCTGCTTCTGTAAAATGTTCAACAGCCATTTGAGCATCTTCTATCGTGTACAAAGGAGCGAGGTAAGGTAAGCCCTCCGAAGCACGTCGTTTATTCTGATATCTTGCTTCATCTGCCTGGATCTCTGCCGAATCTTTCAGCAATACGGTTGTCAGGTCTTTAGTGGCAGGTGTACAAAATATTTTTCCGGCAAATCCCTGCTGAGATAACCTTGGGATCAAACCGCAATGGTCAATATGAGCATGAGACAGGATCATCACATCCACTTCTTTGGGTTCAAAACCAAATTCCCGGTTCAGGATATCGGTTTCTTTACCAAGACCCTGGAACATGCCGCAGTCCAACAGGATCTTTTTTCCATTACTTAAAGTCAATAAATGTTTTGAACCGGTGACTGTCCTGGCTGCGCCGTGAAATGCGATTTTCATATAGTTAATTTGAAGATTGCTCGATTTGAAGATTTGAAAATTAACTAAATCGGCTAATCTTCAAATCTTCAAATTTTCAAATCTTTTTTACTTTAAAAGACCATGTAATGTAAAACTCCGCCACAACTTCACCTTCCTTATTCTTTCCGATCGATCTTGCTTTTACGATCCTTGCTTCACCGGTTGCAATAGTTTCTTCTATCGCTTTTTGAAACAATTCTCCATCTTCACAAACAAAACTTGTTCTTCCCGTTGTTTTTTTTAAGTAGTCTGATTCGACCCTTATCACCAGCATAGAAACCGGCGGATCGATCTTGTATAAATGTGCCATCGCCAATGCACCGGTACTCATCTCGGCCGCCATACTTAAGCAGGCAAAATAGGTGGAACGAAATGGATTTTGCGAAAGCCATTTATAGGGGACAGTAACCCTGCATCTTTTTTCATCCAGTTCCCTTACCCTTACTCCTGCAAAATAAGCTGCCGGCAATTTGGTAAACAAAAATATCCTGAACTTCACAGGATGTTTCGTCAGTTTGATGTAAGTAGCTATGTTGGGATTCATTTATTCTTCTTTGTATTGTGCCGGGTCCAGCGCTTTCCTGCTCCAGTCAGTAAAAAAAGACGCCACTTTATCTTTATCATAGCTCTTCTTCCCATCTTCAAGGTACCAGGAGGACTGTGTATGCAGCAGATCGCCTTTCTCATTCAGAATAAGAAAAACCGGGAATCCAAAACGTTGCGGGAACTCATACCTGGACATCAGTCCTCCGTTTTTATTCTCTTTGCTGTAGTTAAGATGATACACCACATAATTGCTGTTGACCAATGAATCAAGCGATTTATCATTGTTCACAAAATCATTGAACCGGGCGCACCAGATACACCAGTTGCCCCCGATCTGTATCAACACATGTTTACCCGACTCTTTGGCCTGTTTTACTGCTTCTGCAATTTCCTTTTTGGCATTCGCTTCGGGGTTATACAGTTTGAATTTTGTCATGTCTTGTGAAAAAACCAATACAGCTGAGAACATGATAACAATTACAAGAAATATTTTTTTCATATTATTTATTTTTAACCTGCCGGCCGGCAGGCGGGTTCTGAATTCCGATAGCTATCGGGACTGGTTCTATTGTTTGTCAATAGCTACAACACAAGCTACTGCTTTATTATCGTTAGCATCCACTTTGAAATAAATAGTTCCTTCATTCGTGTTGTTAAATCTTGCGGACCGGATCAAAATATTTTGCAGTGCATCATTTACTTTTCCCAAATAATCTGGCTGACTGCTCCGGCTAATATACTGGTTAACCTGGTTATAGTCCAGCTCATCCTTACTTACTACAATAGCAATAAAATCCCTGTTGCCGATAGTGTCAGCTTCCATCGATTGAGCTTTGGGAAATAAACGATACCCGGTAATGCCGCAATACGGCGAATGTTTTGAAACCGTTTCCCCCGGTTTCAGGTAAGGAAATAACACATAGCTGCTTCCATCTGTCTCCTGCCCGAAAATATAGATATAACATTCCGTAGCGTTCTGTATGGACATTTTAAACCTTGTTCCCCTTGTGATTGGAGAAACCGTCTGGAACATATTGCTGCCTGTTGCCCGTAAAGAAATATTTTTTCCGCCATCATTATTTACCAAACCAATACTGCATTCCAATGGTATATTGGCCATCTTGCCTCTTTTAGGCAATGGATCCAAACCATAAGCTTCACGGACATAATTTCTAAAATCACCATACTTGATCCAGGCCACTCCATCTTTACCCCATTCCGGCCCCCAACTATTCATGACCTGGAATGCGCCATTGAATTTCCTGTCATCATAACCGATCACACACATGGCATGACCGCCCTGTCCCATACCTGAAGCATCCATCTCTTGCGGCCGCCACAGTTCCTGTCCCATCATATCCTGCATAAAACTCTGGCCCACCATCATACCAATAACAACCGGGGCATCTTTGGCAAGATGTTCTTTGATGGCACGAACATTTATAGCATTTACATTATCGCCATCAGTAAGTCTTGTAAATCCATGAATTTTATATTGACCCGCTTCCCGGATCTGCTGACTGTTGGGCTGACTTACACAATCCTGGTCATTGTAAGGAAACTGGTCCAATGGCAAAGCTCCTTGTTTGGACATGTACTCCATGGCTCTCTGAATATATGAGCCCTCACAATCTTCCAGGCCGATCTGGTTATATAAAAAAGAAGGGCTGAACTTTATCTGGTTTGGATCAACACCGGTAGATGCAGCTTCCAACACTGTTCTTGCTCCATAAGCACTGCTCCATGCCACGCAACTTCCCTGGTGACCCTGGTTACCCCGTTGCGGAGCAAACCGAAGCAATGAAATAGCTTCCGGTAAAGGATTTTTATTGGCATCATCTTCCTGCCCTTCATATACCGAGGCTTTATTGAATTCTGCCGGATCAAAATTGTACCCGCTTTGTGAAAATAAATTTTGTACTGACGACGGAGTACATATCCCGCTGCGGAAAAGAAAAAATGCGCCAGCACCTAATATCAGGAGAAGAAAAATCCCCCGGCCCTTAAAAAGACCGAGCAACATGGGCAACAAAGACAGTAAACCACCGCCACCGCCACCTCCGGGAAAATTGGGGCCTCTTCCGCCGCCGCCACCATCATCATCCTGTTGGTTAGGATCAACAGGGTCATCTGTCATTCTGATCGGCATAACAAAAAATTTGGTTACAAATGAGGATTAAAAGTAGGAAGATCGGTTGAATTTGGGAGGGTATTATTGATGAGCTGTAGCAATTATTTTTCCCCTTTCTGCAACGATTGTGAGGAAGAATCGTCAAATTTGATAATGATAAGTTCAATCCTGTTTATGAGAAGTTTCCCTGCATTTGTTTTCTTCCTGCTATTTAGCGTTACAACTTCTTTCAGCCAGCAGGTTTCGGGCAAATTAAAACTGGACCAGGGTCAAATATTCGATATAACCCTGCAGGTAAAAACATCTATAGCCCAGCAGGCCGGCGGCCAGTCCATTGATTTTAATGTGGATGCCACAGGTAATCATTCCTTTAAAGTAACCAACGCTACAGAGGATAACAGCACCCTGCATCACCAGGTAAAGCAGATCATTTTCTTTATTGATGGTATGGGCCGGAAAATATCTTTTGATTCCAATATTGAAAAAGATATAGACGGGCAATTTGGCAAGCCCATAAAAGAAATGCTGAAGAAGACGTATGATATCATCCTTGATACAAGCGGAAAAGTATTAATGGCCCTGCCGGAAAAAATACAACTTACAGAATCCGACAGCCGCATGGCCATCATCAGCAGTTTGTTAAAAGATGTGCTGGATATCGTACAACCACCGCAAAAAGGCAAAGCCAGTTTTTTTAAAGTGTTGCCGGATAGTGCAATGGGGAAAGGAGGAACATGGACAGAGTCGTATACAACTGAGAATGGAAAATTTGATGCGGCCTATGCTCTTGCTGATATTAATGATTCAACTATCGTAATTGATTTTGTTGCGAACTCTGTTACGGTTACTAAGGCAGAAATGATGGGCGGTGAAACTACCACAACGATGAACAATAAATCAACCGGCAAGATATTTTTAGACAGAAACACGGGCATTATCCGGGGAAAAAATATTAATACCGAATCGAGCGGAAATACAGAATCGTCTTTTGGCAACCTGCCGGTCACATCAAAGACAACGACAACTATTACCGTGAAGCCGGTAAATAAAGAGTGAGGATTAATTTATTTCTTCCTGGTTCTTCAGCAGGTCATCCATGGTATCCCGGCGCCTGATCAATTGTGCCTGACCATCTTTCATCATTACCTCGGCAGGTTTGAATCTTGAATTGTAATTGGATGCCATTTCAAAACCATAAGCCCCGGCATTACGGAAAACAAGATGATCAGCTTCTCTTATTTCAGGCAACATACGGTCCTCAGCAAATGTATCGGTCTCGCAGATATTGCCGACGACATTATATTTTCTTTTTTCCCCGGATGGGTTGGAGATATTTTCAATTTCATGATAAGCGCCGTAAAACATGGGACGGATAAAATGATTGAGACCACTGTCAACACCGGCAAATGTTATATCGCCGGATTGTTTCAGCACATTTACTTTCGTAATAAAATACCCGGCTTCGCTGACTAAAAATTTTCCCGGCTCAAACCAAACCTGCAGGTGACGGTTATGTTTTTTTTCAAACCATTCAAATTCTTCTTTTACTTTTTTACCCAGCAATTCAATATCCGTTCCTTCTTCTCCGGGTGTATAAGGCACTTTAAATCCGCCACCGAGGTCGATCACTTCCAGTTCCGGGAAATGCTGTGCTACCTCAAACAATACCTCGATGCCTTTGGCAAATACTTCCACATCTTTTATTTCGCTACCGGTGTGAATGTGCAGGGCACGGATAAATAAATTTGTTTCTCTTTGCACCTGCAATATCTCCTCGATATTTTCCAAAGGCACGCCAAACTTACTGCTGGCATGGCCCGTAGAAATTTTTAAATTACCTCCTGCCATGATATTGGGCCGCAAACGAATGCCGACAGGATAACTATGACCAAACCTCTTTCCAAATTTTTTTAGATTGGAAACGCTGTCAATATTGATATGGATACCCTTCCGCTGCGCCTCTTCTATTTCCTCAAAAGAAATATTATTCGAAGTATATAAAATGTTTTGAGAAAGAAACCCTGCCCTTTCAGCCAGTTTTGCTTCATTGATGGAACTGCAATCAATATTACAGCCAATGCTTTTAATGTATTTGAGAATATGGATATTGGTCAATGCCTTGGCTGCATAGAAAAATTTTACGTCAGCGCCTGTAAAAGCCGTTAATAATCTTTCATATTGCTCTTTGATCCGTTCGGTATGGTAAACATAAAGAGGCGTTCCAAAATCATGGGCTGCCTGCAGCAACTCCTTATGTGATAATTGTCTCGCCATACTTGCGAATATACTATAAAACAACTATGCCATCCCGGGTGGAATGGCATAGCAATAATAATTTCGCCCTGGTTTTATTTAACTCTCTTCTTCGTCGCCCTGTTCTTTGTTTATGATAAGCTCGCCTGTTTCTGTTACTGATAATAGTTCGGGGTCTTCGGGCCTGGCATCTTCACCTAAAAAAGTATTTTTTAAATTAGTTGGTTCAACCGGTTCATTGATCACTTCTTTTATTTTTGGCAATTCATCGGCTGAATTGATACCAAAGTAGTCCATGAAATTCTTAGATGTTGAATACAGCAAAGGCTGTCCCGGCGCTTTTTCATTGCGGCCGCTGATAATGATAAGTTCTTTTTCCAGCAGCTTCTGCACGGTATAGTCACAGCTTACACCACGGATGGATTCGATCTCGCCTTTTGTCACCGGTTGTTTGTATGCAATAATTGCCAGTGTTTCGAGTGAAGCTGCGGAAAGACGTTTTAGAAATTTTTCGCCATTCAGTTGGGCAACTGTTTTATGAAATGCAGACCTTGTCAGGAACTGCCAGCCGCCACCGACCTGCTTTACTTCAAAAGGATAAAAGTCGGCGCTGTATTTTTCAGTGATGCCTTCTAACGCAGATTCTACATGGTCAAGACTAATCTTTTCGTCCATATCATCAAGAGCATTATTTACCAGTTCGGTTATCTCCAGGGTGGTCAAAGGCTTCTCGCTGGCAAAGATCAGGGCTTCGATATGCGGTATCAAGTCAGATGTTGTCATATAAGTCAAAGGGGTCAAATAATTAAGTCAAAAAGGTCATATAAGTCATATAGGTCATATCACTAAAGCAGCAAGTTAATAACCGTGCACAAATACTACAAAACAGGTTATTCACAATTGTTCATCTCCTTTGTTTCCTATAGAGTTGATATAGCGATATATCAAACGAAAATAACTGTCTAATTTTTGTGAAAGAAGAGCAAATTCTTCTTCGAAAATCAACTTCCTTGTTTTTGCTTTATTTGTTGCGGTAAGAGTTTCCTTAGCTGACCCGCGGCTGTAATAACAAAAATTCTTATTCTCTTTAAAATGAAACCGGCCGTAGCCTTCGCTGATGTTCATAGCAATTGAATCAGCGGCATCAACATATTGTGCTCCCAAAGTCTTTTTGGGGAAATATTCCCATTTATCTACGATTGCCCAAACAATTTCACCAATTTCCATAGCCACTTTGTATACCTCAAGGTCTTCCAATCTTTGTCCTTTCCCCATACTGCAAATTTGATCAGAACGGATTTTTTCAGAAAGGGATTTTCAGCATATTGCCGGGTTTTTTCCTGAATGGTGTAGCATTTAAGGTCTTTCCCCTTTGACCTATATGACTTTTATGACCTATTTGACTTTATTACCCTTGCAAAGCAGCAGCGCCACTCACTATCTCTGTCAATTCGGTAGTAATGGCTGCCTGTCTTGCACGGTTGTAAGAGATCTTCAGTGTGCGCAGCATTTCATTGGCATTCTCACTGGCCTTATCCATCGCCGTCATCCTGGCGCCATGTTCGGATGCATTGGAATCTAAAACAGCTTTGTATAATTGTGTATTGAGGATCTTGGGCATCAACTCTGCAATGAGTATGTCTTTTGCCGGGTCATAAATGAAGTCTGCTTTTGCAGTTCCGGCTTTTTTCTCCACTTTGGGAATGGGCAGGAATCTTTCCACTTCAAATTTCTGCGTAGCTGCATTCCTAAACTGGCTGTACACCATCTCCACCACATCAAATTGTTTTTCTTCAAAGGCCTTCATGGCTGCCTGTGCAGCTTTTTGTACATTTTCAAAGGTCAGGTTCAAAAAAATATCCTTATAAGTGGCATCTGCTTTATAATTGTTCTTTGAAAAATGTTCGTACCCTTTCTTCCCGATATTCCAGACGGTAACATTCCCCTTTTTATTCTGGACTGAATATTTTTCTGCAATAGTTGCCTTGGCCAGTTTGATGGTATTCGTATTGAAAGCTCCTGCCAATCCCCTGTCGCTGGTAATAACAATAAATAATACTTTTTCAACCGGGCGTTCCATAGCCAGTGACATGCCTTCCCCGCCTTCGCTGTTGCTTACAATATTGCTCAGTAATTCCTGGAGCTTCTTTGCATAAGGACGCATTTGAACAATAGCATCCTGCGCCCGGCGAAGTTTAGCAGCACTCACCATCTTCATGGCCTTGGTGATCTGCTGGGTGCTTTGTACTGATTTGATGCGGTTACGAACCTCTTTTAATTGGCCTGCCATAATATGGGTTTGAAGAGTTTAAAAGGTTTAAAAAGTTTAAATCGGCCTGAATAACCTATTAAACCTCTTGAACCTTTGGAACCTTTTGAACTTTTTTCTGGCCGCAAAAGTACGGTCTTGAGGCTAAAATTCCATGAGGAAATCAAAATAAAACAAGTGCTGAAAAAGAGTGTCACAGTTTGAAAAATTTCACGCAGAGTACACAGAGAGCGCAGAGAATATTTTCCTTAGCCCTCCGCGAACTCAGCGGCCTCAGCGTGAAACCGATACTTTAACCTCTACCCTCTCTTTTTTGTATAAATCTTTCAAACCCAAATCAGTCTTTTAAAAAAAACTCCCTTTTTAACCCATACGAAATGGAAAATTTCCCTCCTTCCCGGGTTCCGTTTTTTACCAGCCTTTCCTCTTCTTTTATAAGTTCAAGTTGGATCGGCCCGTTAACGAGGCGTCCCAGGTCTTCTTCTGTAATAATGATCTGCCCGTTTTTTATGGTATCCACCCGGTTAATCCCTTCACTCGTAAAAGAAGTATCAGAAAGGATTACCCTCACAAAATGTTCACCATCCAGTCCATCTACTTCCAGCAGCATCTTTTCTCTTTTCAACGTGTCCGGCAATCCTGTTTTTAACTGCAATGGCTGAAACCTGAATTTCTCCCTGTATTGTTTTTCATTGAAATCCGTAAAAGTAATTGTATGTTCTCCATTAAATTTATTGATCGGCTTATGTATTTCATAAAAGGCGCCGGTCATTTTTGTGCTGTCCACAGGAAGCAATTCATCATCCAGTTCAACCCTGGCCGGCTTTTCCATAGTTAGTGTGGTTCCGTTCTTACCTCCAAACCGGTATTGCAGTCTTACGGTGAGGTTATCATTGCCTTCATCACCCCATATTTTATAATCAAAGTAAATAGCTTCGGGATTTACGTCTTTGCTGCTGCCGATCTCGTTGCTGTTGCAGGAATTAAAAATTAAAAAGGAAAAAGTCAGAAGGAGAAAAAGAAGGCGGTTCATAATAAAGTTTTTTCTTTATTCCCGAAACAAGGGCAAGGTACGTTAAGGAAAAAACAAAAGCCTGATCAGCAGCTCTGATATGTCAAAACCCGCTCTTTTAAACTGCTTTTCAAGACTTATCTTTGCAAGCCCCGATAAATCGGGGCAAGTCCTGTCAAAATGGCCTGTAATTGTTTTCCAGCACCCTTTTTGACAAACTAATTCCCTGATAAACCAATAAACAAATCAACTAATTCACATATTATGCTCGGTTTTATTTCAAAAATATTTGGCGGCAGCAAGTCGGAGAAAGATGTAAAAAAGATCGAACACTATGTCGGCAAGATCAACAAGTTTTTTGATGATTATCATTCGTTGAATAATGATGAACTCCGGAACAAGACCCAGGATTTCCGCCAGCGGATCAAAGAACACCTGACAGAAATTGATGCAGAGATCGCTGCCAGGAATACTGCAGCCGAAGAACTTCCTTTCAACGACCTGATGGGCAAGGATGCTATTTACCAGCAGGTGGATAAACTAAAAAAAGACAGGGACAAAAAAATTGAAGAAGCGCTGGAAGAAATCCTTCCTGAAGCTTTCGCCGTGGTAAAAGAAACAGCAAGACGTTTTAAAGAAAATACAGATATCGTTTCTACAGCAACACAACTCGACAGGGACCTGAGTGTAAAAAAGAACTATATCACAATAGATGGTGAAAAATCCATTTTCAAAAATACCTGGACGGCTGCCGGCGGAGAAGTAACCTGGAACATGGTGCATTATGATGTGCAGCTGATCGGTGGTGTCGTATTGCACGAAGGAAAAATTTCTGAAATGGCAACGGGTGAAGGTAAAACCCTTGTATCAACACTTCCGGCTTATCTCAATGCATTGGCCGGCGAAGGTGTTCATATTGTAACGGTGAACGATTACCTGGCCCGTCGTGACCAGGAATGGAACGGAACTATTTTCGAATGGCTCGGCATCACGGTTGATTGTATTGACAAACACCAACCCAACAGTGAAGAAAGAAGAAAAGCCTATCTCGCCGATATTACGTATGGCACCAATAATGAATTTGGTTTTGATTATCTCCGTGATAACATGGTGCATACCCCTGAGGAAATGGTACAACGCAAACACCACTATGCCATGGTAGATGAAGTGGACTCTGTATTGATCGATGATGCCAGGACACCTTTAATTATTTCCGGGCCCGTACCAAAAGGAGATGATCAGCATTTTCACACACACAAACCAAGAATACTGCAATTAGTACAGGAACAGGAACGCGTCGTACGTAATTGTTTGAATGAAGCCAAAAAACGGATCGCCGAAGGTGATGATGATGCCAAAGGTGGTGGTCTTTATTTATTCAGGGCACATCGTGGATTGCCCAAGTATGGCCCGGTGATAAAATATTTGAGTGAACCGGGCATCCGGGTAAAAATGCAGAAGGCGGAAAATTATTATTTACAGGACCAGCAGCGGCATATGCATATTGTGGATGAGGACTTGCTTTTCCAGATCGATGAAAAGAATAATTCGGTTGACCTGACTGATAAGGGTTTGTCCATGATCACTAAATCGGGAGAAGACCCTGAATTCTTTGTATTACCTGATATTGGAGTGAAGCTGGCTGAAGTGGAAAAAAGCACGGCTTCTGTTGATGACAAATTACAGGAGAAAGAATCCATCCTGAATGATTATGCACAGAAAGCGGACCGCATACATACGGTGCAGCAATTATTAAAAGCATATACGCTTTTTTCAAAAGATATAGAATATGTGGTCATGGACGGGGCGATAAAAATTGTGGATGAACAAACAGGCCGTATCCTCGAAGGGAGAAGATACTCAGATGGTTTGCACCAGGCCATTGAAGCAAAAGAAAATGTAAAGATCGAAGCGGCGACGCAAACTTATGCGACTATCACTTTGCAGAATTATTTCCGGATGTATCATAAGCTGGCGGGGATGACGGGTACTGCCGAAACGGAAGCTGCCGAGTTATGGAGCATTTATAAATTGGATGTGGTAACCATTCCTACCAATGTAAAAATGATCCGTAACGACAAACAGGACCTTGTTTATAAAACCAAAAGGGAAAAATATAAATCTGTTATTGACGAAATTGAATTGTTGCGAAATGCAGGACGCCCCTGTCTTGTAGGTACTACTTCTGTTGAAGTAAGTGAATTACTGGGACGTATGTTGCAGCAGAAAAAAATTCCGCATAATGTACTCAACGCAAAACAACATGCCCGTGAAGCGCAGGTGGTAGCCGAAGCCGGATTGGCAGGCGCTGTTACCATTGCAACCAATATGGCCGGCCGTGGTACGGATATAAAACTCGGACCCGGTGTAAAAGAAGCAGGTGGTTTGGCGATCATTGGTACAGAACGTCATGAGAGCCGTCGTGTGGACAGGCAGTTGCGTGGCCGTGCAGGAAGACAGGGTGATCCCGGTACTTCTCAATTCTATGTTTCACTGGAAGATGACCTGATGCGGATGTTTGGCAGTGAACGTATCGCTGCGCTGATGGATAAATTAGGTTATAAGGAAGGCGATGTCATTCAACACAGCATGATCAGCAACAGCATCCAGCGGGCACAGAAGAAAGTCGAAGAAAACAATTTTGGTATTCGTAAAAGATTATTAGAATATGATGATGTGATGAACAAGCAACGGAATGCTGTTTATGACAAACGTAACCACGCCTTGTTTGGCGAACGTCTTGCCCTTGACATTGATACTTCTTTTTCTACTGTAGCAGAAGGATTGATCGATTCTTTCCGGGAGCAGGAAGATTTTGAAGGATTTAAAATGGCCTGCATAGTCAACTTTGGTTTGGATACAAAAATCGAAGAAGAAGATTTTAAAAAAGGTGATATCAATCAGCTGATCGATAAATTTTATGCAGAAGCAACAGAAAGATACAGCCGGCATAAAGAGGACATGAAGAAACAGGCCATCCCTGTTTTTAAAAATATCCGGCTTACACAAGGCAGCCATATTGAAAATGTTGTAGTTCCTTTTTCCGATGGGAAAAAACAATTGAATGTGCTGACCAATCTCGACAAAACACTTAAGACAAGTGGTGAAGAATTGGCCGGCTCTTTGGAAAAAACAATTACCCTTGTTGTGATCGATGATGCATGGAAAGAACATCTCCGTGCCATGGACGACCTGAAGCAAAGTGTGCAGACAGCTTACCTGGAACAAAAAGATCCGCTGGTTATTTATAAGATGGAAGCTTATAACCAGTTCAAGAACATGAATGAGGAAGTGAACAAAGACATTGTATCATTCCTCTGTCATTCTGCAATTCCTATCCAGCAGGAAAATGCTCCATTGAAAGAAGGCCGCCAGCAAAAGACCGACATGAGCCGTATGAAAGCCAATAAAGAAGATGTTGAAAATGCCGGCAAAGAATAT
>DATHDV010000237.1:0-11796 GCA_035318845.1 Chitinophagaceae bacterium | reverse complement strand
AAAGAGTTCTCCGCCCAAACATTCTTTGTAGAATGTCATGGCTTCACGGCAATTACCGTTGAAGGTTAAATACGAATTTATATATGTCCTGTTCATAATAATTGATTATATAAATCAAATCATTTCTATGTATCTGTCTCAAAAACGAAAAATTTAAACACAGCGTAACAGTCCCGATAATTATCGGGATGAGTTTCACAGAGAAAATAAAATTGGAAATCAATACTCAGTGCAACTCTGTCTCTCTGTATCTCTGTGTTGAAAATACTTTTGAGACAGCCTCCGGGTTGAGGTTATGCGTTTACCATTGTTTCAATATCAAGCTTTTTCATGTTCATAACAGCCGCCATTACTCTTGGCGCTTTTTCTTTATCACTCATCAGTTTGCCAATGATAGACGGAACAATTTGCCAGGATACACCAAACTTGTCTTTGAGCCAGCCACACATACTTTCCTGGCCGCCATTGGCTGTTAGTTTATCCCAGAAATGATCTATTTCCTTCTGTGTTTCGCAGTTCACTACCAATGATACTCCTTCATTAAAAGTATAAGCATGTTCACCCGGACCATCCATGGCGATCATGGGATAGTCATTCAGTTTAAATTCTGAATACATTACTTTACCTGCATTGGCATCTCCTTCGGGGTAATAATGGATCTGCGCATCTGCTGAAGAAGGACCAAAAACAGAAGCATATAACTTAAGTGCTTCTTCTGCCCGGCCAAACTGGTTGCCGGTAAATAACATGGATGGAGTTATTTGTTGTTTGTCGCCTTCCTTGTTTACAACGGACACCTGCCAGGTCATCCCAAACTTATCCTGTACCCAGCCATATCTTTCACTCCAGGGTTGTTTGTCGATGGCTATTAATGCTTTTCCTCCATCGATTAACTTGCTCCATAGCTCGTTGGTGTCTTTGATGGTCTCGCACAGTACAAAAAGTGAAATGGATGGATTTATTTTAAACATGGGTCCGCCATTTAAGCCCATGATCTTTTTTCCATTCAATTCAAACATCACCACCATGGGTGTATCTGTTGTGATCTTTGAATTTTTGAAAAGAGAGCAGTAAAAATCGGCAGCAGCTTTTGCATTACCGTCGAACCAGAGACAGGGATGAATAATGTTGTTCATGTAAAATTGTTTTAATGATGAATATTGACTATTGTTTTGTCACAACCTTTGTAACATCATTGTGTTCTTCGTGTATGCTTTGTGCTCTTTGTGTTACAAAAAAATTGGGAACACAAAGAACACAACGAAACCACAAAGGGCACAAAGGTTTATACATGCTAATAGTTATTTAATGATTTTTTATTTTGTATTGCAATTAAACATCCATTGTACGCCGAATTTGTCCGTACAACTTCCATAATAAGAGCCCCAGAACATATCCTGCAATTCCATGGTTACCTTGCCGCCGGCAGACAATGAGTCAAACAATTTCTTGGTTTCGGCTCTTGTATCAGGTTCAAGATTAATATGGACATTGTTCCCAAAATTGACATTGAAACCAAATGATTCAGGAGCATCCGTACCCATGATCACATGACCGCCCATGACCGGAAGTTCAATATGCATGACCAGGTTTTTATCTGCTTCAGGAGCTGCTGGCATACCTTCTTGCAGAGGTATATCAGAAAAACGGGCAATACCTCCGTTAAATTCACCGCCAAATACGGTTTTGTAAAAATTGAAGGCTTCCTCGGTATTGCGGGAAAAATTCAGGTAGGTGCTTACTCTTGCCATGATAATTATAGTTTATGGTTTACTGATTAATTTGCTTCTGTATATTTTTTAAAATTATCCAAAATATTCTGCCATCCGCCACGCTGCATATCAATGGAGTGAGTACCCTCGGCTTCAAAACTTTCCACCACTTTTGTTGCATTACCTTCTTTGGTGAAATTTACTTTCACCTTCCTGCCATCGCCAATGGTGTAAGCGATCAGCTCATTTGTTTTCACTTCATCATACACACCGCCGAAATCAAATCCAAAGCTGCCGTTCCTGGCTTCCATCCTGCTGGAGAACTGACCGCCGACACGCAGATCATTTGTAGCAGAAGTTGTATGCCAGTCATCAGAGGCATTGTTCCATTTCATAATGTGTTCCGGTTCTGACCAGTATGCCCATACTTTTTCTACCGGGGCATTTACCAGGGCTTGTATGGTAATGATCTCAGGAGCTGCTTCTGCAGATTCTTTTAGCAGATCCAATGCTTTCGGCCAGGTCTTGACAAAATAATCTTTGAAATCCTCGGTTATATCCATTTCTACCAGCAATTCTGTTTTTCCATTTGTTCCTTTCAATGTATAATTTTCCATGGCGCCGGCCCAGCCTTTTATTTTATCGCTGCTTGTATCTTCTACACCGTTCTTCACTTCTCCCAGGTGTTTGAAGGACATGAATTCGTTTGGCTTGTTCGCTGCAACCGTGCTGACCATGCCGTTGCCTTTCGGATCCATGAATAAGACCTTGCTGCCTTCTTTCCAGTTATCTGTTACGGCATGAGAGCCTTCCATGAATGCGCTGGTCCATTTTCGATAGCTGGCATCGTTCCATAATGTTTGCCATACTTTTTCTTTTGGGGCATTGATGCTGATCGAGAATTTCATCTTTTCCATGAGTTTTATTTTTTGTTGGTTAATGATCGTTTTGGTTTAACAATACAAACATACATCCCCGGATTGGAAATGGAGGTGTGCAAAAACGACATTTCAAGGGGTTGATTGCGACAGCTGTGTTACTTATATTTGCAACCTCACCCCATTAAGGTTTATTATATTCAGAAAGTCTTCAACCCCTCTCCTTAAGGAGAGGGGAGGTAGAGTCATCAAAATTGAAGACAGGTGATGGGGTGAGGTTAAAAACATATCTATGAAACATGTATCCATTTTAGTGCCGGAAACAGCTGTAATCGAAGCCGTGGCCGATCCGCATTATATGTTCAATGCGGTCAACCTGTTCTTACAGGCATCAGGAAAAAAACCTTTGTTCAATGTACAGTTAGTGGCAGTGAACAAAGAAGTAAACCTGTTGAACAGTGCATTCTCCGTTCACCCGGATATACAATTAAAAGATGTAAAGAAGACCGATCTCGTTTTCATTCCTGCGTTGAGCGGTGACATGAAAAAAGCTTTGCAACTGAACAAACAATTAATTCCATGGATCGTGGAGCAATACAAGAATGGGGCAGAAGTAGCCTCGCTTTGTATCGGTGCATTTTTATTAGCGTCAACTGGATTATTGAATGGAAAAAAATGTTCTACGCACTGGAATTCAGCCAATGAATTCAGGACCATGTTTCCCGAAGTGGAACTGGTTGACGGAAGCATCATCACCGAAGAACATGGCATTTATTCAAGCGGTGGCGCCAATTCTTACTGGAATTTACTTTTATACTTAGTGGAAAAATATACCGATCGTGATACGGCCATACTCGCTTCCAAATATTTTGCTATTGATATTGACCGGGAAAGCCAGTCGGCATTCATGCTCTTCCAGGGACAGAAAGAACATGAAGATGCAGAAATATTAAAAGCACAGGAATTCATTGAGGCCAATTACCAGGACAAAATAACGGTTGATCAGTTGGCCGATAAGTTTTCTATTGGCCGCAGAAGTTTTGAACGAAGGTTCAAGAAAGCTACCAATAACACGGTGGTGGAATATATACAACGGGTGAAGATCGAAGCAGCCAAGCGAAGTTTTGAAAGCAGCCGCAAGAACATCAATGAAGTGATGTTTGATGTGGGTTACACCGATACAAAAGCATTCCGCACCATCTTCAAAAAAATCACAGGGCTAACGCCCATTGAGTACCGGAATAAATATAATAAGCAGGCGGTTGTGGGGTAGTCCGGAGTCCGGAGTCCGGAGTCGGGAGTCGGTAGTCAGCTCCACTGAGTAAAACGCACACTATTATTAACTGAAGGTTTTGCTGAACCCGGGTTTGCCGCAATAAAAATTTTCTGCTGCGAACGTATCAGACACATGCAATAGCGGGATAGCAAGTTTTATCATATATGTAAAGTTACAAAATGGTTTTTGGAGCGAGGTTTTTTAACTCGCATTCACCGTCGCACATCCACCGCCAATAGCTGCAATGGCCACATCACAATCTGCAACAATGGTTGCGATCTGCGCATTGGTATAAAACTCTTTCAGGTTTTCCCAAACTTTTGATCCTGCTCCATTATTGATACCCGATGCCTTATCCTGGCACCGAAGCTTCAACAGGTAACTGGTCTTGAATTCAATGCCCAGGTCAGTCGAAAACTTATGATGATAGAATGAAGCTGTTTCAGGTACTGTCTTCCCCGGTAAAGCAGCAGGCGCATCGATCAGGCTGGTAATTTCTGCGTTGGTTAAAAAGACCCGGTGGATGGGTACATTATTAATACCCAGCCGCACCCAACCATTATAGGGGTCATCGCCATGTTTAAGGTTCTTGGCGTCTGTGAAAAATTCAGCACGGCTGTGACTATCGCCGCTGAAATTGGAACGGCCATGTTTTACAGGTATGTTCACTGTTCGTAATACGGCTGCAAAGAAACCATCGGTTCCCCAGCATCCGTGCGTTACATGTTTCTTACCCGGCAATGGTGTGATCATCTTATCCATTGGCGGCAGACCACGATAACCAAAAATATATTGCCACTGATCCTGCTGGGTAGCAAATGGTCCGCCATCCAGGTCGTT
The DNA here is from genome assembly GCA_035318845.1 of Chitinophagaceae bacterium. Lineage (GTDB taxonomy): Bacteria > Bacteroidota > Bacteroidia > Chitinophagales > Chitinophagaceae > JJ008. The sequence continues at coordinate 7,090 of DATHDV010000237.1, read as the reverse complement.
AGCAAAACCGGAAATATGAAAGAGGTTGGCACGCACCCATTCGGCCACTGCTTTGATGGTGCTCCATATATCTGCTTTGATCATTGCATTGTCGGTTAAAAATTTGTAGCAGATGGCGGGACTCCAATCGGTAACAGCACCCATGACAAAAAAATCAAAACTATGTCCGCTGCCTGCTGTGAATTTGTAGAGCTTCCGCATATCAAACAAATGAGTAAAATGGTTGAAAGTAGCGCCGGTCAATTTCCAGGTCACTTTATTATTGGCATCCACCCAAAAGCATTGTGCCACATGCGCCATGTAAATTTTAAGCGCATCGCAAGGGCTCATAAATGTATCAGAGCTCAGTGCTGGTGGTCCCACAAGAGGAAGCGCTTTGTTTGTTTCCAGTAAATAAATAAATTCCCGCAGTTGTAATTTCTCTTCCTGTGTCCAGTTATTGTAATTGCGGTCGCTGGCGCCGCTTATGACCATTGCTAACCGGATGCCGGTGTGCTTCAGCAGCGGTAAATATTTTTCATATTGATAAAAAGAATCGAAGGAAAGTTTGGCCCCGTTACTGGCAGTTAAATAATGTGTAGAGATATCGGCCGTCTCCGCTTCCCACCAAATATCCCCGGTTGCGCCTACAACACCGGTATCGAGGTCAAGCAGCCATGTCTGGTTGATGGTGACATTGGCCTTGGCGAGATGCTGTGTGCCATTCGCATTGAATACGTTCAACTGGCGAACCATGAGATCATTTCCCCATTCGATCGCCAGTTTGGCAAAGCGGCCCTGGCTTGTCTTGCAATAAATAAGTTGTCGCTTGAGCCATTCACGGGGAATGCGATGATCGGAATATACTGCAGTGCTGAGATCACTGAATGTTACATCATCAATGTCCGGGAGCCGGCTGAACCCGGCGCCGTTCTTTGGATCCAGTGTGGAGTCGCCGGGGGCAATGGCATTCCACTTGAAATCGGCATTGGCATTATTGCCTGTCTCCACAGCATTGTCCACATCGCAGTAAAAACTGCCATGGATGACGAGGTTGGTTGCGGTCTTGATGATACAACCCTGCGGATTGTAAACAACAAGGTCGCTGATGCGCAGATCATCGCCCGATTGTACATAGAGTTTTGCATAATTGCCTTTGCTGGTCTTCACTAACAGTATCCGGTTATGAAGTTTGACCCTTTGGATAATATTGGCTATAAGACCGGCTGCTTTGATATCGGCGCAAGTGATCAGGCTGAAAGCGATGGTAGGAGTTAGCATGCTGTTGGTTTAATGGTGAATGATAAGCAATTTACTGAAAGCAGTTAATTCCAGCAATTTAACAAAGAGGGCACCATCCACGGCGTGGGATCCTGTTGTTTGTAGAACTTATTACCTCTTACGCATCAGAAATATTTACAAAATAAGAGTTAATAAATTAAAACTCATTCAATAAGAAAACTGGTCTTTTTTTTGTAATGAATGGTTATCGTACCATTTTTATTATTAAAAAAGACAACAATGAAAAAGAATATATTATTATCGATCGCTTTTACACTCGTTTCAGTTTTTGCCTTTTCGCAGAAGATACGTATAGGAATTTCTCCGGGATTAGCTTTATCCCGCGGCAGTTATGAACCATCGGCAGGCATCGACCGCAGGATCTATGCAGGTTTTGATGGTGGTTTGCTTATTGAATTCAGGATCGTTCCAAAAATATCCCTGCAACCTGAATTAAATTATTCAATGGTGGGTGTGGAATTAAATAATGGTACTACGGAAAGGACCATAAAACTAAGATATGTTACGGTGCCCTTGTTGCTAAAAATTAGCCCGGCAGAAAGATTTCACCTGATGGCAGGACCGCAACTGGGTTTTTTAACCGCGGCTATAAATGTTCCTTCAGGTACAACAGGCAGTAAAACGGATATAAAAGATGATTTTAAATCAACTGATCTTGATTTGATATTCGGTCTTGAATACAGGTTGATCAGTCATATATTTTTGGGAGCCCGGTACAGCCTGGGTCTATCGCAGATCGCCGTAGATGATGCAGGATTTACAATGAAAAACCGGTCACTCAGTTTCAGGATCGTCTGCATGTTAGGCAGCGTCAAATAATGACCAGGGGTTAGCTAATAAATGATTTTTTTCAGCAAATATTTTTTCCTTTCCAGTTTATCATAGATCCAGTAACAGAATTTTGTTGAAAGTATGCCGATGCCTGCGCCGGCAATTACATCACTCAGCCAATGCCGGTTATTCATTACCCGCAGCAATGCAGTGCCGGCGGCCATGGTGTAAGCCGCTACGCTGTACCAGGGCGAACGAGATCCAAATTCCTGGTTCATTAATTCTGCGCCGACAAATGCAGTGGCCGTGTGCCCGGAGGGAAAAGAAGTATAAGTGGATCCATCGGGGCGCAATTGTTTTGTACTACTCTTCAGTTTTGTAACGACCTGGTTGGTCAGCACGGATGACATAATATAGATGGCCGTGCGACCAAAAAGTTTATGCCGGCCTTTTACTCCCAAAACATTTAATGTATATACAGTTGCCAGCGGCGCATACTTTAAATAATTATCCACCTTTGTTTGAAAAGAAGGCATGTCTTCTGTTACTTCTTCACGGATCTTATTATTGAGGTTAAGCAGGGGCTCGCTGTGCATGGAAATAAATCCATAACTAATAAGAGCTGTTGGAGCTGCCAGTGAGCGGATAGAAAGATATTTTTTATGGGGAGCGGGTGGGAGAGTGCGTTTATTCCAGGTGATCGTATGAAGCAGCGAATCCTGCGCTGTGGCCGGAATGATCGCTGAACTGAAGATAAATGTGCTGAGTAAAATAAAAGGGGTTCGTGTCAGCGTGGCGATTTTCATGGGGCGTAAAGGTAAAATAATTTGACAATAGAAAAAGTTAATTGGTTAACTGGTTAATTTGTTAATTGGGACGAGGCTCGATTGTAAGAATAGTCAATACCTGTACGAACCCTCCGCGTAAAGACCTAATTAACCATTTAACCAATAAACTAATTAACTAGTTCTCCCACTGTGTAAAACGAATACTGTTATTATCAGGGTCTTCGATATACATCTCCCGGTTTCCCCAGCTTTGATCGGTAGGCTCGAGGTCTATCTTTACTTCTTTGCTGACAAACTCTTTATACAGGGCGTCTACATTATCCACAACCAGTACGACCGCATTTCCTGGTCTTCCATCACCCGGGAAAGAAGACAGGTGTACGGTCACTCCATCACGGGTGATCCCAAAATAACAGGGACCATCATTATCAAAAGGACGATAGCTGAACGTTTTGCTAAACCCGAGCTTGCCGCAATAAAAATTTTCTGCTGCGAACGGGTCAGACACATGTAACAGAGGGATGGCAAGTTTTATCATATATGGCTGAGTAGATTGATTGAAGTGTTTTTTAAAACATTTTCCCGATCTTTTCAACAATGAGCCTGGCTATTTTTTCTTTGTCTTTGGAATACATAATATCTATTTCGGCTTCATTACTCCGGCTTAATTCAAAAGAACTTTTTTCAATACTCTTAATATCTGCAATATTAATATTGGAAAAAATGCCATTACCTTCTGTAAGTATTCCTTCTTCTCCATAAAATTTTATTTCTCCAACCCCTTCAAAAGGTTCTGATGGTCTGGAGGGAAACCAACCAACCCAGTTATAGAAAACTTTTTGTTCTTCAAAATGGATCCCAGTACTTTTTGTCTCCCAATAAGCGGTATAATTCCCTTTAGTATCAAAAGTTCGCCCTTTCATATTTAGTATCAATATGTCTTCATCATATTCAATACTTACAAAACTTAATGCAGAGTTTGTATCAGGCTTGATATGCTCCCACCAATAACCGGTGATCTTATTACAGAATTCAAGTCTTTTGGTATAAGCATCCATATGTTTCATGTTGAATTTTGGCCGTATGCCTGCATTATTAACTGCGATACGTATTTTATTACAGGCAGCACCCAATGATGCCGCAAGATTCCCTGATTGCTGTAATTTATATCCTGCACCGCTTATACCGGAAAGATCGCTGGGTATTTTTATGTTTTTGTCTTTATCATAAACAAAGAAGGAACGGTTCCTGCCAAGCCTTCCCATAAAAAGACCCAGTTCAAAGAGTACATTGTCTCTTGGACTTACTGTTTCCTGGTTGCGGCTTATCGTTATGTCATCTTCTGTTAAAACCAGGATTGCGAAATCTGCTTTGTCCAGTTCCTTTATTAAAGATTCTAAATAACTGCTTCCTAATTCAAAAACGCCCTGGGTCCAAACATAAATATCCCCCACATTTTCGAGATTTTCCTGTATGGCATATGCTATTGGTTCCCCCTCACTTGATGACCCGATAAATATGGCTGGCTTATTCATATAAACAAGATTTATTTCTTAAACTAGCTTTGCTTTTATAACTTACTTAAAGATAATAAAAAGCATCATACTTTTTGCAAAGCATAACCCTGCTGTCCTTGTTGAAAATATCCCTAAATTGTCATTGCACAACACGATCATGAATTAAACTGATATGAATAAAGCCTGTTGAATACATTATGAAAAACAAATTCCTCGGCATCCTTATTTCCCTGAAAAAAATACATGCCCATTATGATGAAGAAACCGGTCTTCTTAAAACAGGTTTACTCAATACGCTAAGCCGCCTGGCTTTGCCATCGGGAAAACAGCTCCTGGAATATCATGATATATTATTATTTTTTTGTACTTACCCCGGTCATGCTCATCTATTAAAACTTTCAGAAAAAGAGTTGAAGCGCATAGCTGCACATATAAAGAAAAGCACTGCAACAAAAAAAGCATTGAATGAGAACCAGGGATTACCTTACACAGAAACAAATACCCGTTTTTCACCTGACCTTTTATCCTGGCTGATCAGGCAAAAAGATATCAATGCGATCTTCGATTCGATGCCGGAGCCTTCTTTACCCATCAATGAGGTAATGCTGGTTACTTTGCCTTCTTTATTAAAAGAGGAAACAACGGCAGACCTGGGCTTTGAAGCCCTGATGGAAGTGCTGCATGTAAAGCCCCGGGATTATATATCCTTCCTGCTTGGTCAATTGGAACAGTTGGACCCGCTGGTAAGAGATATAATTATGGAGCATATGGATGTTTATGTAAGATTAGTTCCAAAGGGTCTTCAATACTCCCGGTCTTTTAACCGCATCCCGGTTCAGAAAGTTTTTTTCCAGCAGGAGATGCTTAAGCAATTTGATCACCTGCAATTGATCAACGAACCCATTCCAGAAGCAATGGTCATGAGCAAGACCGATCATCAACAACTGTGTAAAGTAATTAAATATGCCATGCCCTTAACGCAAAGGGAGATCGACACGGCATCTTACCTGGATGATGATACGGTCCGTCTTTTTCAATTGGAAAGAGGAGTGATGGTTGCCATCCATGCAATGATACCCCAACGGCAATTGCCGCTGGAATCCAGTGTTGGGTTTACCTTATTTAAAAACGGGATCCCGGTATCCTATGGAGGTACATGGATATTTGGCCCAAGGGCAAGGTTTGGATTAAATATTTTTGATGCATTCAGGGGTGGAGAATCAGGCTATACACTCTGCCAGTTGCTCAGGGTCTTCAGGCATGTTTTCAATATCAGCTATTTCGAAGTGGAATCATATATGTTTGGATATGCAAACCCCGAAGGTATCAAGACCGGAGCTTTTTGGTTTTATTACAAGTATGGTTTCAGACCGGTGGACAAAGAGTTGTTGCGCTTTGCTGAAAGCGAAAAACATAAAATAAAGACACGCAAGAATTACCAGAGTTCTGAAAAAACGCTTATTCGTTTTACACAAAGCAATATTGCATTGAACCTCGGTGATCCTGTAACAACGGATGTCCCGGAAATAACCGGCGCGGTTCTATCTCAGTTTAAAAAAGCCTGGCCGCATAATTATGCCCGGGCAAGACAGGAAGCTATTGATAGTTTTTGCAAGAAGATGGAAATAGATAACACTGTTTTAAATGGCTGTGAATTAAAAGTGCTGGAAGAAGTCTCGCTTTGGGCCATGGCCATGAAAGTTGATAATACCCGTCAGCTTGAATTGCTGAAGCAAATGATCTTTACAAAACCAAGGGACCTGTATGCTTACCAGGACCTGCTTCTTGCTTTTTTCGAAAAGTAAAAGCCAATAAAGACGAGCACTTGAGTATTGAATATTGTTTGTTGATATATTGAGTCTTTAGTTCCGGAGAAAAAGACTCAATATATCAATATTCAACAAACAAGACTCAAGTGGCTTTATTCATTCTAAAAGTCTTCCAATTTACACCGATCCGGAATGTCTGGTAGATACGGCTGTGAACCAGGTCTCCGCCATAATGATTGGTGGCCGAATGCAAAGCACCGGAAGGATATGCTACCATCCTGTTTGGGCGGTAGCCTGCCCTGTCAATTTCTATCCACTTGCTTCTTTTTTTTGCATCATCTTCAAACAGGTCAACCAGTTTGGAAAATCTCATGTTCAACTCGCGGGCGGCAGCAGGGGTAGGAGGGTCGATAAGACCTGTTCTTTTATGCATCCATAAAGAAGTGCCGCAATGGAAGGGAATTCCCGGTGTAAGGTAAATGACAACAGTGATGTCGTTATAAGGATAATCGGCATGTACACCGGGCACTTCTCTGTTCTTTCCTTTTGACATGGCCTGGTAAAAAACTCCATTCTCTTCATCGGGATCAGTATCCCAACGGGTGATCCTGATGCCCAGTATTTTTTCCAGTTTTGTTTTTACACCTTTTTCATGATAAACAGTTGTACTCCTTAAGCCGGTATAACCTTTGGGTTCATAAAAGACAGATTGCAGGGCTGTTTGATAAACTAATTCGGGATCGCTATAAAAGTTGTCCTTTACGATCAGGAAACGTGGATAGATTAATTTTTCCATGGTGATGTTCTTACCGGCAATTAATTCTTTGCTTTTTTAGCTTCAGGTAGTTTATAGTCCATGCCAAAATGTTTTGCATAGTCCTCTAATGGGCCAAGCCCGACTGATGCCCGCCGTTTATTAACGTTAGGTTCATCTATAATTGGAAAAAAATTGTTTTTACCTGTT
>DATHDV010000236.1:0-14647 GCA_035318845.1 Chitinophagaceae bacterium | reverse complement strand
ATTCCGGAAGCCGTAGTTCTCAAATAACTGCGTATAATAAGGAGGATTAAAATTCATACAATACAACGGTGGTATTTCATGCCCTTTCACCACCAGGCCCCACCAGCGGTCCCTTTCGCCAAAATTAACAGGGCCATCCATGGCCTGCATACCTTTTTGCAGCAGCCAGTGTTTGGCCACATCAAATAACATATCGGCAGCATCCTGGTCATTGATGCAATCAAAAAAGCCAATGCCGCCAACCGGTACGTCATCACCCTTGTTCTTATATTTTTTATTAGTGAAAGCAGCAATACGCCCGGCGAAATCTCCTTTATCATCCTTTAGTATCCATCTTGTCACTTCGCCGGACCGAAAGGTCTTATTCTTTTTGGGATCAAAGACTTCATTGATGTCTTTATCCAACGGACGGATGTAACAGGGATTTCTTTTATTCAATTCCACATTAACCGCAATAAACTCCTTGGCCAGTTGTGATGAAGTAACTTCAATCAGTTGCATGATACTATCTGCTTGTTGCAAATGTAAAGGATGCAAAGGAATTAAAGCTCTATCTCTTTACGGATTTTATTAAATTTACTTTTACATCAATCAGGTGAAATACAAATTAACGATACTATTCATTTTCCTCTTCCTCTCCGGGACAATGCTCCTGGCACAAGCAGAAAAAAAACAGCAAGACTCTGCCCGGATTGCAACTGAGAACAGTGTCAGGAAAATACGGTCAATGATAGACTCCTTGCTTAAACTGACCCGGTTGAGCCGACAGGATACATTACAGGTCAACAGGCTGAATATGCTGGTGGACCTTTTCACTAATTTTTCGTATGATTCGGCTTTAAGATTTGCATCCAATGCGAAGGATCTGGCTGAAAAATTAGATTATCAGCGGGGGTTAGCCAAAGCATTAGAATATCTTGGTTCGGTTACTGAAGCATTCAACAAGAACCGGGCTACAGCGGTAGATTTTTATAAGCAAGCCATTGCTATTGCTGAGAAAAATAGTTTATATAATGATTTGCATGTATACTATTCTGCTGTTCTGAACAGCTATTTCTATCTTGGTGATTTTCCAAATGCTATGAAAATTGCGACCAAAGGACTGGTCTCGGCAGAGACTCAAAAGGACAGAGACAAAGTTTTTCAATATAATAATCTCATTGCCACTATTTATTTCAGACAGAGAAATTACAGTGAGGCATTGAAATACTACCTTCAATTACTTCAAACGGCTGACCGGCTAAATGATGACCCCGAAAGGGTTTTTGTGAATCTTGGCCTTGCAGACGTTTATATAGCTCAAAAGGATTCAGTAAAGGCTTTTTCCAGTCTTTTCCGGTCACTGGATATTGCAAAGAAAATATTTGATAAACCATCCCATTCATACAGGCATAAAATCCCATATATACTGTACCGGATCGGGTATGCCTATAAAACATTTGGCAATAATGCTGAGGCTTTAAAATATACGCTTGATGCTTTGGCATATACCCGCAAAGTACCCTGCGATAAGTTTGATATTGCCAACTATTACCTGCAGGCAGGCGATATTTACAGGAAACTTAATGATTATCCCAATGCAAAAGAAAACCTGTACAAAGGACTGTCCATAGCTGAGGAAATAGGGCATAAGGAAGACACACGTGATGCATATGGGTTTCTTTCGGAGATATTTTCGGCAGAAAAAAAATTTGACAGCGCCTTTTTCTTCCTGGGGTTATACACTAATCTGAAAGATTCAATTGTAAATGAAGTAACGCAAAGGAGCATTGCTGAAATACAAGGACAATATAATGTGGCCAAAAAGGATAAAGAAATTGCAAGGCAACATCAGTTTAGAAATATCCTGATTGGTAGTTTTGTTTTTTTGCTGCTCATTCTTATGTTTTTGTACAACCGTTACCAGCTAAAACAAAAAAACCGTTACCAGAAAGAACTAAACCGCCAGCAGAATGAATTGTTCAATGCTATTGCTGCTGCACAGGATCAGGAACGAAAACGTATAGCACAGGATATTCATGATAGCCTCGGCTCAATTCTCTCGGCGGCCAAGCTAAAATTATCAGCGTTGAAAGAAAACCAGCCATTACTTTCCAATGAACAAATAGAAAAATACCAGACTACCCTCCAACTGCTGGATGAAGCCTCCGCTGAATTGCGGAGTATATCGCATAATATCATGCCGGCCACTCTTTCTAAGTTAGGGTTGATAGCGGCATTGAAAAACCTGAGTACCACTATTTCGTCACATTCGGGCCTGCAGATAAACTTTACTTCCCACGATTTTATGGAAAGGATACCTGAACAAACGGAAATGAGTATTTACAGAATTGTACTGGAGCTTATCAATAATATAGTAAAACATGCACAGGCCAATAAAGTAACCGTGCAGTTAATTAAATATCCCGATTATATCAACCTGTCCGTAGAAGATAATGGCCGGGGATTTGATTATAGGAATGCTCTGCAGGAAAAAAAAGGGATCGGGTTGGGAAATATTTTATCCAGGGTGGATTACCTGAAAGGAAAAATGAATGTGGATTCTGTGCCCGGCAGGGGAACGACAGTTATTATTGATATTCCATATATGGGCGGTTAAATACCAACATACTGGTATGCCAGTGGGTTGTTTTGATAAATATATTTACAGTTGAAATTATATGAATAAAATAAAACTACTGATTGCTGATGATCATACTATTCTGCGTGACGGCATTGTATCGTTATTGCAGGGCGAAGCAGCATTTACCGTGGCGGGAACGGCCGGCAATGGGTATGAAGTACTCGATTTGATCAGTAAAAAAGATTTTGACGTTTGCCTGCTCGACATCAGCATGCCCGGGCTGGATGGTATGGAAACAGCTAAGCTGGTCAAAGAAAGAAAACCGGCCATTAAGATCATTATGCTGACAACCTATAACGATCCGGAAATTATTTCAGAACTGGTTCATATCGGCGTAGCTGGTTATTTGCTGAAGAACTCAGACAAACAGGAACTGGTGGAGGCTGTTCATAAAGTAATGAAAGGCCGCCACTATTTTAGTGAAGAAGTGGAAAATATCATCCTGCAGGGATTAACTGAAAAGAGATCAACCGAAGTAATAACGCTGACAGAAAGAGAATTGGAAGTGATGCATTTGCTGGCCAGGGAATACACCAACGACAAAATTGCTGATGAACTCCACATAAGTTACCGTACGGTTGAAACCCATCGCAAGAACATTATGCAGAAAACAAAAGCCCGTAATTTGGCCGGGTTGCTGAAATATGCGTATGGTAAAGGGTTACTGAAATAACTTCCTTCCTTTTTAAGCTTGTATATACCAACTTCTTGGTACTTCTAAATACCGGGTTATTGGGATTGAAATTGAAGACTTCACTTCATAGGTTTATGTTGATTTTAAATATAGGCATCATGAAGTTCAGGTTTCCAATTCTTGCATCCCTAATCTTTTTTATTACTGTTGTCGCCCGTTCCCAATCGGGTAATGCGGGGTTTGTCTGCGCCAAATGTGGCCGGTATGAAAATAACAGGCAGGCTATGTTATTACATACCTGCAGGCAACATGGATGGAATTGCCCTACCACTACTACATATTACAATCCGGTACCAACGAAAACACGGGAGCAAATGTTAAAGGAGCTAGAAGATAAAGAATTAAAAGAGGCTGCTGAAGATGCTAATGACCACGGTGTTGATTGTTACGAAAAAAAAGACTGGGCCACCGCCATCAATTATTTTAAGGTCGCTCTTGAATATGTTCCTGGCTTTGAAGATGCGATCTATAATCTTAAAAAAGCAGAAGGGAAATTGGAGGCAGAACGTTTGCAAAAAGAAAAAGAACAGGAAGAGAAGAATAAACAGGTAGTTGATCAAAGCATTCAAACCATAACCCTGCCATCCGCCCTCAGTAAATATATGGAGGAGGCAGACAAGATCATCGTTCCCCCACCATCCTGGGAGTCAAACATGGAGGAACAGGTAACACAAATAAGACTGGGACAAAACGATGAAAACAAGCTGATCAAAACTAAGAATGGTTTGATTGCAGCTTTTGATATCGTTTGTACAACAGAGGGTCTTGATTTCAGGGTTAAACTATTGCTTATCGGAGCTAAATCTACTGATGCAGCGCAAAACGAAGCAGAGATCGTGGCTTTCAGGCAAACAGCATGGTATGAAAGAACTTTACAGGTTTTAAAAGATCCCCAAAAAGCCCCGCTTTTAATTGCTGCCATTAAAGCATTGCGGGAAAAAAAACCGATGCCAACCGGGGTAACACCTGAACTTGAGAAAATGGCTAAGGGAACACAGGATCCATCATTGGGTAATTCATCTGTTCACATGGCCATGGATGCCATGCTTTCAAAAGAATCAAAAGCTGCTTTTTTTCAAACCTTCAAGATGGAAGCTATCAGTATGCTGAGCGATAATATAAAAGACAAAGCATGGAAATATGTTGAAGACAGGGTTACTGTTTTAAAAAAAGTAAATGATATAATCGGCGAGGGGAAAAAACTAATGAGTCCTCTTGACAAGGGAGCAGAGTTGGTGGATAAGGAACATCAGCCCATATTTAATTCCATTATTCAAAACAAAATAGATGAGTTGCAGAAAAATATTCAACCTTTTAAACCGATACCTGAGGCGATCATAAATGTGATGTCATTTTATGGCAATAGTAAAGCTGTTAATAATTAATAGAACAAATGACTTTAAGTATCAATAAAATTTTTATTATGTCAATACAAAACCAAAGTAGCAAAATTATTTTCATGGGTTTACTATTTTCAATGACATTTCTGGTTGGCTGTTCACATCCAAAACAAACACAGACTCAAACAAAACAAAAGCCGGGGCTTTATAGCCTTACCGGCTGGAATCATGCATGGATGAATACTTCCACTAATGTGGCTAATGGTATAGATGTTGAAGGCAGGGTTGGCTACCCGTTAGAAGTTGCAGCACCCACTGCCAATTGCGGCTCACCCACAAAAAACTGGACTGGCTACCATAGAATTATTTCGGGAGAGTTACCTCCCGGTATAGATATTGAAGAGGCTTCAACTATAAAGGGTATACCAACAAAAAGAGGGCATTATATTGTGGTTCTTGAATTGTATGAGATTAAATGTAACGATATGGACTACGGTTCTATGAAGCAGGAATTGCGTTTTCATATTACGGGTTCCGGAATAGTTGATACTAAGTTAGAAAGTGAAAAGAAAGAATTGGCCAGCGATGATAAAGTGAAAATTTCCTACACGGTTACTCCAAACGCTGTGAAATTCTTTATCAAAACAAACGGCTCACCTTCCATAAGTGTTGATGTTAACAAGAATGGAAACAAGGATGGAATGGTAGATCGGTCTTATGGAATGTCCGACCACAAGCAATTATGTACACAATATTATCTTGAAGAAGAAGGATATACCACTACATGCGGAGGGGCGCCTTCAAAAGCCAAACTTTCCGCTGGAGTTTCCGAATATGTGTTTACCATTCCTAAAGATGAATTAACTACCCGGGCTAACCCAGGCACTATTTCTGTAATGATTAAAGTTGGTTTTAATGAAAATGATAGATGGACCTGGATATATTACCCATATAGTACAAGAATATTTCAAAATGTTTACGAAATAGACATTAGGTGAACTTAACGGGGGCACCGGTATTGTGAATGATTAATTAAATGGGGAAATAAAAACAATAAAGACATTTATCATGAAAAAACAATTCTTCATTATCTCAGCTCTGTTAACTGTTGCCTCTTTACTACAGGCGCAGGGAAATACAAAAAAATATGAGGCTGTATGGAATCTTTCGGAAGGGTTGGCAGTAGCAGAGTTGAATGGAAAATGGGGATATGTTGATAAGACCTGTAATGAGCTAATCCCTTGTATATATGAAAGTGCTGACGATTTTAAGGAAGGATTGGCAGAAGTTAAACTAAACGGGAAATTGGGTTTTATTGATAAAAAAGGAAAACAAATCACTCCATTTAAATATGACGGCTATGGCTATGGATTTTATGAAGGTCTTGCCGATGTGGAATTGAACAGCAAGCATGGATATATTGATAAAGCAGGAAACGAGGCTATTGCATTAAAATATGAATTTGCTGCAGCATTTAAAGATGGGATTGCCGGAATAAAAATGAATGGCAAATGGGGAGTTATTGATAAAAGCGGGAATGAAATTATTCCCTGTCAGTACGATGATTTTGTGAGGTTTTATGATGGCCTTGCTTTTGCGAAGTTGAATGGCAAAGGTGGTTTTATTGATAAAAACGGGCACGCCGATATCCCTTTTGAATATGATGATAGCTGGGGTTTTTATGAAGGGCTTGCTGCTGTAAAACTCAATGATAAATGGGGTTTTATAGATAAGAAAGGTAAAACGGTTATTCCTTTCCTGTATGAAGAGGCATATGGATTTTATGAAGGAATTGCCAATGTGAAATTAAATGGTAACTACGAATTCATTAATAAAAAAGGAAATAAGATCAGCGAGTTTCATTATCATAATGCGAATAGTTTTTACCAGGGACTTGCTGCAGTGAAATATGGTGATAAATGGGGCTTCATTGACAAAAATGGCAGCGTCGTTATTGAGTTAAAATATAAAGGTTCCGGGGGGATATATGGTGGTGATTATCCTCAATTCAGAGAAGGGCTCTCTGCAGTTCAGGTAAATGACAAATGGGGCTTTATTGATAAAAATGGCCGCGAGGTTATTCCTTTTATGTATGAAAAGGCTCAGTACTTTTCTGAAGGCTATGCTGTTGTAAAATTAAACGGGGAGTATTTTTTCATTGATAAAAAAGGAAACAGGGCGGGTAATTAATATTTGTAAAAAAGATTAGCATTCTTCGAAGCAATGAATTTTGACCCATACCTTCTTTTTTTGTCAAAATGTTCTTTTTACATGAGATCATCAACACAATCTTCCGTACCGTAGAACTCCACCGTAAGAATATTATGCAAAAGACGAAAGCCCGCAACCTGGCGGGCCTGCTGAAAATGCATAGGGGAAGGTTTACTGAAATAACTTGAGAAAAATTTCGGTAACTTGGAATGAAGCAATAAGAAGAAAAGAGACAACTTTTAATTAATCAAACCATTTTTATGCAGATCAAACTTCATTTCAGGCAAAGTATTTATTCGTTATTGCTGATTGTTTGTTTTTTATTCCCGGATAATAATAGCCAGGCTCAATCAAGGCAGGCTGATATCAAAGAAATGAAAGACACAATAAATCAGATCGTTTCCAGGGTCAAGTCCCTGGAGAAAGAAACTACTCCCGATAAAAAGCAGGTTGATGACCTGCGAACAAAAGTGATGGTATTGCTTATCTTAAATAGCAACAGGGAATGTGGTGTATGGCCCTCTCCTTCATCAAAAATTGAATTGATTGAAGATTATTGGAAATGTTTATTTGACAAAGCTCCGTACGGGAAAAAATTTATCCTGGAATGATAAGGAATATTGGGGTTTAATTGAATTCAGAATGCAACCTGCCAACATCTTAAAAATTGAAAGCCTCCCCGAAGGCTGGCGTGATAAGGATCATGTGCTGCTGCATGCCTGCTTTCAGTTGCTCAGTGATTTTGTAGAACAGGAGATACCAAAATTTCCACACATTAATTGGAATGTCCCGGCAGACTCAACGAATGCAGCAGTGATAAAAGGGATACAATTCGACCAAAACGTTACCGATGAGAAGGCTTTAGCAACTACCCGGGATATAAAAAAGGAATTTGAAGAACTCTATGCCTGGTGGCAGGAATGGAAGAAAAGGGATGAAATGGAAAGAAGATCTTCCTTTGAAGAAGACCATGCGGATTATTTAAAAGAAAATGAGATGCTGAAGCAGTTGATCGATCTGCGGATGTATATGTGGACATAAAAGAAGATTAACATTTCCGGCAACAATAAATTTTAACTGTATCGTTTTTTTAATATGCCAAAATTCACCACCACCATCTTCCTGGCATTTATCAGTCTTGGCTCATTTGCGCAAAAGTCCAATTTGTCATTAGAGAAATTGGGGTTAAAAAACCTGTTGCCTCATGTAAGTTATATCCCGGCAAAAAGCTTCAACAGTCTTGTTTATACAGGGAAAGATTCAGTGTCGTCCTATAGTTCCCGCACCAGTTCCGTGCAGGGGTTTTACATCAGCCAAACCGAAGTAACCAATAAGGAATACAGGGAATTTGTTTTTTATGTAAGAGATTCTATTGCGCACGCACTGTTGCAGCATTTCCATAGCGGAAGCAATACCATTGACTGGGATCAGAAAATTGACTGGAAGGATGAACGGCTTGAAGCATTGATGCTTTCTCCTGAGGAAAGAGTTTTTGGAAGAAAAGAAACCGATCCCTTAAAATTTATATATACGATTGATTTTTTTGGTAAAAAAGAATGTATCGGCATATACCCGGATACATTGGTTTGGCTAAGGGATTTTTCTTATTCCTATAATGAACCATTGGCCAAGAAATATTTTTCGCACAGCTCTTATAATAATTACCCGGCGGTGGGTATCAGCCAGAAACAAGCCATGGCTTTTTGCCAATGGAAGACAGAGCAAATAAATAAAATGCTGAAAGGAAAAGAAGCTTCAGCTATTAAGGTGACCGTAAAGTTACCATCCAATGCCGAATGGGAATCAGCTGCTTTTGAATTAAAGGATTCGGTCAGCATCTTCGATGGCAACAAAGGATACAGTTGCAATTTCGGTATCATAACCACCGGTCTTGGATTAACGAAGAAAGGATTTAAAGACGATGGGTATTTCTACACAGCACCGGTAAAAAGTTTTCCCCCCGGTGTATATGGACTCTATGACATGAAGGGTAATATTGCCGAATGGACCTCGACAGCCCGTGATGAGATCATGAACGTGGAAGTAAGACAGGAGAAATTAAAAACTGTTTTTATTGTGAAAGGCGGCGGATGGAATAGCACGCCTTTTTACCTGCAGGCCGGGGTTTGCCAGTTTTTCCCGGTAGAGGATGCTCATTCTTTTATTGGATTCAGGTATGTGGTTCATATCGAAAAAAAATAATGAGCGGCTGCATGGTCTAAAAAGTCAAATGATGTCATATAAGTCATATAGGTCAAATAAGTCATTGTCATGATCGATTTGCCCTATATGACCCATTTGACCTATTTGACCCTTGCAAGATTAACATTTCCCGAACAATAAATATTCAGGGTAACGTTCATTTTATATGAGAAAAATTACCACCACCCTCGTCCTGGCCATGGTCTGCTTTAGTGCAGTTGCCCAGAAAAATAATTATTATACCATTCATATCCAGCTCGACACGGCTATTCAATGGGCGGCTGAATGTGATAAAGTAGTCAACCTTACACCCAAAGTACAGGCTTATAGTTTGAAGAAATGGTACCTGGATAAGATAAAGAATAGTAGCGCCACTGCCTATTTATTCGAGAACAATAATAGCCCGGCCCGGGCTTACTCATTGTCTGCGCCCGGCTTATCAACACAGGATTGGCTCAAAGGGTTGAGTATTGAATTGCCGTCCTACAAAAATCCAAAAGAGTGGTACTTCTATGATAAAACAATTCCGAAAGAAAATTATGAACGATACAAGTACCGTGTTGGCGGGACAAAATTTTCTGCTGACTCCTGTTGCGGTTGTGATGAAGCGGATGCTTTTCTTACTAAACAGGTTTTGGATTATAAGAACGGGAAATTCAGTATCTACAATGTTTTTATTTCACCTCTTTGTGCAAGGCAAACAGGAACCACGCCTATGGAGTGGTATCCTTTGTGCAATGTGGCCTACAACGATAATGCAGAAAGAAAATTCCCCGGACTCAGTCATGATGTTGTGTTGCTGAACACCGATGAGGTGGATTATGAGTTTAGCCGGGAAAATCCATCGCCATTTGATTCTGTGCTCACTGTTTATCGTACAGATATAGGAAGTTTAGTTTACCAGGATGTCTTAAAAGGACGGATCAAACCAATTGATATTGAAACTGGCAAACCAATGCCGGCCAATAAATTCTTGACATGGAAAATGCCGGCCGACACCATGGCTGTATATGACGTTAATGATGTATCAAAGATCACAATGTATAAGGTTCTTCAGCAGGAAAGAAGCTCCAGTGAATTCAGCCGCTTACGGATAAAACAGGACCTGTACTTTGATTTTAAAAATGAAAGACTTTATTCAGTGATCAGGTCTGTCATCATCATGATGCCGGTTAGGTCTTATGATGGAAGCCTCAGGGGTTATACAGCTTACTGCAAGATCTATTAATGAGAATTCGCTGAAAAATTTTTGTTGAATGATTTTATGAAATTGGCCGCATCTCCATTCCTTCATAAAGTACAATGATTCACCTTTCGTTGTTTCAGACAATTGAATAAGGCAAAAAAATCCAATGAAAAATTGGTAAAAACTCCAAAAATCGATATTATTGATATTATTTCATCTTAACCAAACTACATTAATATGAAAAAGTATTTTTATCTGCTGATCTGCTTCGGCATTTTCCTGGCCTCTTGCGGATCACATAAACCACCGGAAATCCCTTTTAAACAAATTCCAAAAGATACAGCCAGTTTAATGTGGAAAAAATATAATGTCCCTCCAATACAAGCCGACACCAGTTATAGGGAAGTTCCAAAGATGTATGGCTTTGATATTACAACACTCGAAACCATTACTGCGCAAAGCGATTCAGGTAAAGTGGTGGAGGTTAATTTTTTTATTGCCGCTTATTTAGATGTACGTCCGGAGTATGAAAAGAATACAGTTATCATGCAAATTGTAAGAGAAAGGGATAGTAAAAAGTATTATTATTTTTATGATCTCAGGCAGCGTCTTGGACCTTTACTTACGAGTACCACCGGTGGCGAGCAAGGGCTTCCACTTTGCCCACCACCACCTGATTGTATACCTCCGGGTATGGGAGATGCGCAAAATTGATGTTGAATTATAATACGGCACTGTCACTTTCCATATCATCAAACTTTTCTTCGGCGGACTTTTTGGTCCGCCTTTTTCTTGTTTTTTCAATCAGCTTCATTCGCAGCCTATGGAGCTTGGCCGATTCGATGAATTTTACCATTTGATGTTCCAGGAAATGCTGGCAGGGAACCAGAAGCGCAATGATGAAAATTTTCATAAGCCATATTTTCAGGGGCGCCCCATGTGCTATGCGATGAAGCCAGGAGTCGATCAGCAATACAATAAATTCAAAGAGGCAGATAAATACAAAGAACCCGGTTAGCTTAATCGTTAGTTTGTTCAGGGGAAACATGCCCAGCACGATCAGGGCTATGAAAAAGAAGCCGATCAATATAGTGATGGCCATATATTGAAGGTTTCGCTGGTTGATCTTTTTCCTTTCAAGTTTCGCTAATTCGTTTTCATGATTTCGTTTCTCATTGTTTATTTCTGCCAGGGTGATATCCCGTTGGCTCGTAAGCTCTGTAAGGCTGTCTTTGATAAGTTCATTTTTTTTGTAATAGCTGATGGCATTTTTATAGTCTCCTGTTTTTTCATAAAGTTCACCCAATGCCTTTGTGCAGGATGCTGCTACAGGCTGGTTCCTCAGGTTATTTGCAATAACATAAGCCTTCTGGTAATATTCAATGGCTTCCATGTTCCGGTCTTTTTTTGCAAAACACTGACCGAGCTGAACATAAACAGTTTGCCGGTTTTTCAGATCAAAAGATGAATCAAAGCCAGGTAAGGCTTTTTGATAATAATGTATGGCGGAATCAATATTTCCCGAATAATAATATATAAAGCCTTTGGTTAAAAGAAAAGATGGCTGGCCCCTGTTCTTGAAATACATATACAGATCCTCGTTCTCATTGATATAACGTAATGTACTGTCAGCATTTCCGATTATAAACGCGTAATAACCATACATGATCCTTTTTGCCTGTAATGTATATTTATCCAAATGCAGGGAATCGGCAAGATGAATGGCTTTCAGCACATAACTTTTTTCATCGGTAACTCTTGCCAGGCCAATATAATCTTTGATCAGGCCCTCTTGATAGTTGTATTCTTTGTTTTGTTTTTCATTTTTTAACAGGTAATCCCGGCTGGTTTCTTTGTTGCCCAATCCCTTGTATAGTTCGGAAAAACGGTGGTTTATTTCTGATTGAAGCGGCAGGTTATTTATTTTTACGGCATCCTCATATGCTTTTGTATAAATCTTGAATGCCTGTAAAGTTTCATTCTTTGCCTGGTAAGCATCACCGAGTTCAATAGAAGTTATAATTTTTACGGAATCATTTTCAATATTGTAAGCAGAAGTAAAAGCGGCATTGGCACTGTTAAAAGCGTTGTCGGTTTGCCCCCATTTGCGATAAAGGTTTGCAATTCTTGTGTAAGCCAGGGCAAGCCATTCATCGCTTGCTATGAATTTGGAATAAGCCAGGCCTTTATTCAAAAAAGACAAAGCCTTATCAAAACTTTCTTTGCTTCTCCAGTCTGTTATGTTGGTAATTGCATTTCCGAAATAAGCGTTTAACATGAGTTGCTTATCCCCGGATAATTCTGCCATTTTCACTTGCCTTTGCAACATACTATCACCCAGGTCATCCAACTGGTACACATAGTACAGTTCTGCCAGCTGACCGCATGCTATTACTTTTACTTTGTCATCTGTGGCATTATTACAGATATTAATAAGGCTATCAACTTTCCGGGCAAATTGGGCAAAGCAGGTGCCTTTTATAAGGGTAAAAAGAAAGAGTATCGTACAGAAATGTCGACCCATAACAGTGATTCCGGTCTAATGTGTTGGTTTGTATAAAAATACAACAAAGAATCGGGCTACTCAGCAGTTTTCCCCATTCTAAGATTGCGCTGCTTTTTCTGAAGGTCACGAAGGACTCCTATAGAGAATTCCTTTGGAACAAATTGGAAGATTAACGCTGCACCCATACCTTTGCGGCCTGAAAAAGAATGCTGGTTGCTGGTCACTTGTTACTGGTAAAATGCCGGGTAAAAAAAGTGATTTTTATAATATAGGAACCAGCTACCAGTCCCGAAGGGATTCTCCATAGGAGTCCTTCGTGACCTTCGGAAAAACTAAAAACAAGAAACCAGAATATGGCAAATGTTGGTAAAGTAAAACAGGTCATTGGCGCCGTGATCGACGTACAGTTTGACGGCACACTCCCTGAGATATACAATGCGTTGGAATTAAAAAGAGAAAATGGTGATACCCTGGTGCTGGAAGTGCAACAACACCTCGGTGAAGACAGTGTTCGTACCATTGCGATGGACGGGACCGAAGGTCTTATGCGTGGCATGGAAGTAACCGACACCGGTATTCCGATCGCTATGCCCGTTGGTGATGCTATCAAAGGCCGGCTATTTAATGTGACCGGGGATCCGATCGATGGATTGCCTGCTGTAAGCAAAAAAGGTGGACGTCCCATTCACAGTAAACCACCGATGTTTGAAAACCTGAGTACAACATCTGAAGTTTTATATACCGGTATTAAAGTTATTGACCTGATCGAACCTTATGCAAAAGGTGGTAAGATCGGTTTGTTTGGTGGCGCCGGTGTTGGAAAGACCGTATTGATCCAGGAACTCATTAATAATATTGCAAAAGCTTATGCCGGTGTATCCGTATTTGCCGGAGTAGGTGAAAGAACAAGGGAAGGAAATGACCTGATGCGGGAGATGATCGAAGCAGATATCATGAAATATGGTGATGCTTTCAAGAAAAGTATGGAAGAAGGGGGCTGGGACCTGTCAAAAGTGGATATGAAAGAGCTGTCTGAATCCAAGGCAACATTCGTATTCGGGCAAATGAATGAGCCTCCGGGTGCAAGGGCAAGGGTGGCGCTATCCGGGTTAACGGTTGCAGAATATTATCGTGATGGTGATGGACAGGGTAAAGGCCGTGACATCCTTTTCTTCGTTGACAATATCTTCCGTTTTACCCAGGCAGGTTCCGAAGTATCGGCTTTGTTGGGTCGTATGCCTTCAGCCGTGGGTTATCAGCCGACACTGGCAACAGAAATGGGGATCATGCAGGAAAGAATTACTTCAACAAAAAATGGTTCTATCACATCGGTGCAGGCGGTTTATGTACCTGCGGATGACCTGACCGATCCGGCGCCTGCAACAACATTTGCTCACCTCGATGCGACAACGGTATTGTCAAGAAAGATCGCTGACCTTGGTATCTATCCTGCGGTTGACCCGCTGGATTCTACTTCAAGAATATTATCTCCCCTGATTGTTGGTGACGCACATTATGATTGTGCCAACAGGGTTAAGCTGATGTTGCAACGGTATAAAGAATTACAGGATATCATCGCTATACTTGGTTTGGACGAATTAAGTGATGAAGATAAACTGGTAGTAAGCCGTGCAAGAAGGGTACAACGTTTCTTATCACAACCCTTCCATGTTGCCGAAGCCTTTACAGGATTAAAAGGCGTACTGGTGCCGATCGAAGAAACCATCCGCGGCTTCAATATGATCATGGATGGTGAAGTGGATGAATATCCCGAATCAGCTTTCAACCTCGTGGGTAGTATTGATGATGCGATCGAAAAAGGTAAGAAGATGATGGCGGCGGCGCAGGGATAAAAATGATGTGAGGATTTGAAAATTAATTGATT
>DATHDV010000235.1:0-20684 GCA_035318845.1 Chitinophagaceae bacterium | reverse complement strand
TAAGCCAAATATTCATTCGGTGAAATTGTATAAATATGGCGATATCTACAGCTACCCGGTGATGATGCTGAACAGCGCCGACCAGCTGGAACTTCATTTTGACGACCTGGATGCCGATTATAAAAATTATTATTACACGTTCCAGCTTTGCAATGCCGACTGGTCACCTGCCGATATCCAGTCTTTTGATTATATCCGCGGTTTTCAAACCAATCGCATCACTACGTACCGGAATTCATCCATTATATCCACCCGTTACACCCATTACCAGGCTACAATTCCTGAACGCAATTCTGCACCAACGAGGTCAGGAAATTATTTGTTGAAGGTTTTTCTGAACGATGATCCTTCCAAACTTGTTTTTACCAAACGGTTTTTGGTTGTAAACAATAAAGCCGCTGTTTCTGCATTGATCACACAACCTTTCAATGCTAATTTTTTCCGAACACATCAGCGGGTGCAGGTAACTGTCAATACGGTGAATGCACAGATCAATGCATTCTCTCCGCAGGATCTGAAAGTGGCCATGGTACAAAATAATGTTTGGTCTTCTGCAACGATCATTGACCGGCCAAATATTTTCCGGGGAAATTATTTTGAATACAGTGATGAAGAGAACACCACATTCCAGGCAGGGAAGGAGTGGCGCTGGATCGACCTTCGCAGTTTGCGGTTGATGAGTGACAGGATGGCGAAGATCATTGATACGAATAAAACAAGGACCGATATTTATGTAAAGGCTGATGGTGACCGGAGTCAGCAGGTATATATTTATTACCGCGACCTCAATGGCATTTACACTATTGAAAACACCGACGGCACCAATCCTTTCTGGCAAAGCGATTATGCCTGGGTGCATTTCACATATATTCCTCCGGGCAACAGGGCCTATGAAGGAAGAAGTGTATATGTATTTGGTGAATTGACCAGTTTTGCAACTGATGATGAATCAAAAATGGTCTTTAATGAACAAACGGGTGTTTATGAAAAATCAATATACCTGAAGCAGGGTTATTATAATTATTCATATGTAACGATGACCGATAAAAAACAATCAGGCTTCACTCCCTCACTGGAAAATACAGAAGGCAATTATTGGGGAACAGAGAATAGCTATATGGTACTTGTATATTTCCGTCCCTTTGGCGCCAGGGCAGATGAGTTAATTGGTTATACATTGGTGAATTCTGCATTTCAACGATAAGTTAGTTAGTGGTTGATTGGTCAATCAATTCCCGATTTACAACTATATTTGCGGCGGCAGGTCTTACACGACCAGCTCCTGCTGAACCCTCCCAGGGCCGGAAGGCAGCAAGAGTAGGTGGTTGAGCGGTGCGATGTAATAAGCCTGCCATTTTTTTTGCCCCATCCCCTAAAGGGGAGTATTAAATATTTCAAACATGAAATTTTTTATTGACACAGCGAATCTTGCTCAAATAAAGGAAGCAAATGAACTGGGTATCCTTGATGGCGTTACCACCAACCCTTCATTGATGGCCAAGGAAGGAATAAAAGGTACGGATGCCATCATGAATCATTATAAAGCCATTTGTGAAATGGTGGATGGCGATATCAGTGCCGAAGTGATCAGTACTGATTTTGACGGGATCATAGAGGAAGGGAAAAAATTAGCGGCTATTCATCCGAATATTGTTGTAAAAGTACCCATGATCAAAGATGGCGTGAAAGCTATCAAATGGTTCACCGATAATGGTATCAGGACAAACTGTACGCTGGTCTTTTCTGCAGGACAGGCTATTCTTTGTGCCAAAGCAGGAGCTGCTTATGTATCACCATTTATTGGTCGTATTGATGACGGTGGATGGGACGGGGTGCAATTGGTAGAACAGATCAAACATATTTATACGATCCAGGGGTTTAAAACACAAGTGCTTGCTGCATCGATCCGCAACCCTAATCATATTATACGTTGTGCGGAAGTAGGGGCTGATGTTTGTACCTGCCCGCTGGAGTCCATACTTGGATTATTAAAACATCCACTAACCGATATAGGGCTGGCAAAATTCTTAGAGGATGCTAAAAAGACCCTTTAATTAAAAAAGAGTTCCCCGGAGGAACTCTTTTTTACTATTATATACCAAGGGAAAAATTTATTTCCGCCCCAGGATCACAAATTTCGTTGTTGTTTGTGCGCCATCAGCCCGGTTTTTCACTCTTAGTATATAAGCTCCCGCCTGCAGATCAGAGATCTGAAGCGTGTTACCGCCGAAATTATTCCAATGTCGAACACTGCGGCCATAAGTATCTGATACGATAATGTCCCGTATAGATTCTTTATCGTCGAATATTACATTCACCACACTATTGAATGAAGGATTAGGATATAACAGCAGGTCAGTTGTTTGGCCATTGCCCCTGACTATCCTTACCTCGCTATATTTTACCCGGCTGTCAATATCAACCTGGCGTAAACGGTATTGGGTAATATTCTTATTGGTATTCGGATCGGTGAATGAATAATCAAGGGTGCTGTTACTGTTGGCGGATTGAGTGGGAACAAAACCAACCGTATTCCATATTCCATCACCCATATTTCTTTCAATAGCAAAACCATTATTATTGATCTCGGTAAATGTTTGCCATTGCAGGTAAACCGTATTCGTGCTGATCCTCTTCACCATAAATGTTCCAAATGTGACCGGTAACGGAGAACATAGGGTTGACAATATCCTGAAGACCGTTATACTTCCTGCTCCAACTCCTGCATTAAGCCTTACTGCAAGAAAGAGATCCTGGTTAATATTTACTTGCGGAATTGAACCAGTGATCGGATAAATTGTTCCCACACCCGCGCCAAGGATAAAAGTGGTAGTATCCCTGATCAGACTGTCAGCAGATAATGAGAGCACGCCGTTGTGATCAGCATCTGCATATACCTGGTAATAACCTCCAAGCTGAAGACCAATACGATTTGTCAGGTTAATTGAATAAGTAAGATTAGAACAATTGGCGAAGCCGGTAGCGGACATGAAGTTCAGGGCGAATTCGATGTGACAATTGACACATTGCGCCACATTAGCCGGATCGGACTGGCTTGACCAGATATCTGCAAGCATAAGAAATGGAGTGTTGCAATCGACCGGCAAAGTAGCAAGTACCCCGTGCACTACAAATGAAATGGATCCATCAGGGAGTGTTGTACTGGTTACAGAGGTTGCAGAATTGAGTATTACAGTTCCGTCAGGCGGGTAACTGGTCAATAACAAGGGAGTTGCCCCATTATTATCAATGCCAATATTAATAAAGGAATTTACCAGGTCCGGGCCTTCCGGAGGATGAATAGCACCATTGGCAGACGGTAAGCCATTCACACAAACAAAATAATCGGGATAGTTTGTTTCTGCAAAAACATGAACAAACACATATTTGTTCCCATTATTGGCTTCCTGGGTAAAGCTAAGATCAAATGTGGCTGTGCAGGTTCCCGGTGCAGATGGACCGGATGGCACTAAGTTTTGAATTAAGAGTTCGGAAACTTTGCATTGTGCTTGTAACGTTTTCCCCGTTACGATCAGTGCCCCGATAAACAATGCGATACGTAAAACTGTTTTCATGAGTTACATTTTAGGGTTAATTGAATTAAAAGAATAATTATCTCAGGTAACAAAGAACCAGTTGATCAGTAGGTTGGAATCGTGAGTCTTTCAAGGGGGGGATAATTAATAACTAAGAAAAAACATACCAGAAAATTTTGGCCTGAAAAACCGGAAAGAATAGACTTGTTCCTCATTTTTTGGGTATGAAACTCTACACTATTACCCGAAGTAGACGGAATGGAGGAAAAAGAATAGGGACTGAAACAGGCCCGGGACTGTTAGTTTTTTCTGTCCGATCCTTTTAAAGGAGGGTCCGGCTGCTGTTTGATCCAGATCGTTTTTTGAATGATCATTAACGGGTTTGATCTCAGCGCAGCTTTTACTGTCACTTTTGTTTGTTTAAAATCAAAAGGGATGATCAGTTCATTGCCTTCAAATTTTGCTTCGGGGCAGGAGAACAGAATTTCTTTGGCAGTAAGCGGCAACCAGCTGCCGTTGGAAAGTTTACCATCAACATTTATATAATTATGCTGGCCTTTCTTCAGGCTGTCCGTATAAAGATGAAAATAAATGCTGTCCACTTTTTGGGAAAAAATGGTTGTTGCAGATAATAAAACGATAATGACCAGGAAGACTTTTTTCATGATACTTAATAAAAGTCGCAGATCAGCAGCAAAGGGTTGTCCGTATTCTTGCTTTTCAACAGATCCTTTACTGTTTCTTTTGCAGCCTTATAAGGTCTTCAGTACATCATTCATGCTCCGGACAGATTCTGCACTTTTATTAAATGCTGCTTGCTCCGTTTCGTTCAAATCAAAATCAATGATCTTTTCCCAGCCATTTTTTCCAATAATGACCGGAACGCCGAGGCAAATATCTTTTTGTCCATATTCACCATCGAGGGCAACACAACAGGTAAATAATTTCTTTTCATCACGGACAATGGCTTCCACCAGGGCCAGCCCGGAAGCGCCGGGTGCATACCAGGCCGATGTGCCGAGCAGTTTGGTTAATGTAGCGCCGCCAACCATCGTATCATTTACTATTTGTGTTTGTTGCTCTGCGGATAAAAATTTTGTTACCGGAACACTATTCCAGGTGGCCAATCTTATTAACGGGATCATTGTAGTATCGCCATGTCCGCCAACCACCACGGCATTCAGATCCGCAGGGTTGCAGTTCAGCCGCTGACTTAATTGATATTTAAATCTTGCACTGTCGAGGATACCACCCATACCAATGATCCTGTTCTTTGGTAAACCGGTTGATGTCAATGCCAGGTAAGTCATCGTGTCCATCGGGTTGCTGATAACAATGATGATGGCATTGGGCGAATGTTTTAAAATATTTTCACAAACACCTTTTACAATGCCGGCGTTGGTGCCGATCAGTTCTTCTCTTGTCATACCGGGTTTGCGGGGAATACCGGAAGTAATGACAACCACATCGCTGTTCTCAGTTTTTGCATAG
This sequence comes from Chitinophagaceae bacterium, assembly GCA_035318845.1. GTDB lineage: Bacteria > Bacteroidota > Bacteroidia > Chitinophagales > Chitinophagaceae > JJ008. The sequence continues at coordinate 15,657 of DATHDV010000235.1, read as the reverse complement.
TCATTGGTACTGCCTGTTATTTTTGTATCAAAGCCAAGCATGGTAGCAGTTTGCATCATATCCTGCGCCTTGCCTTCTGCCAAACCTTCTTTAATATCCAGTAAAACCAATTCAGTAGCCAGTTCTTTCCGGGCAATATTATCAGCACAGGTAGCGCCAACGGCACCGGCACCTACAACAGTTATTTTCATAATTAATATTAATTGATGAGGGAATGTTTTAAGCCTCAAAAATAAGGACTTTGCCTGTTCGGGCTGAGGTTGATCAGGAATAATAATAATTGTGATCAACACATTTTAATATCGTCATTCATCCTTTGCCTGTTTCTGAAGTTCTTCGGCTGCTTTTACCAGGGGTAGAGAACCTTCAAATGAAGATATTAACCTGCCTTTTTTATCATAAAAAGCAAGAAAAGGAAGGCTGCTGATCATATAAAATGGGGAGAGAAAGTAGTGAGGATCCTGGCCCACAATAATATTTTCAAATCGATCGAGTTTATATTTTTCCCGGAAACTCATCATGGAGTCATAGGGCATCATGGTAGCCATAACGATGACAGATCTTTTAAACTTGTCAATATTTTCAATCAGTTCTTCTGTCTCACGTTTACAATGTTCACACATCGGGCTAAAGATCATCAGCATGACCGGCTTCTTTTTTGGGAGATCGGCTTTTGTGAATGTGGTTTTATCGGGCAGCATCAGCTCTACCGGAGGAAAAAAGGGAAATTTTTTAAATGGCGGTGGTATAGAATCAGCCTGTGAATAAATATCGGACACTAAAACAAAACTGATAATGATCAAAAGATACTTCATGAGTAATAATTATTACCGGACAATTGTAACGACGCCTTTCCGGTTTAGGAGATTGCCTTTGTAATCTATAGCTTCAGCCATCCAGACAAACGTACCTGAAGGCTGCTCCGTTCCATTCATTTTTCCATCCCAACCTATTGAAGGGTTACGGGTAGAGAAGATCATTTGTCCCCAACGGTTGTAGATCCTGAAATACCTGAATTCTTTAATGCCAACAGGAATTGCTTTTAATAGATCATTCAATCCGTCATTATTTGGAGTAAAGCCTGAAGGAACATAGATCTCAGGGCCTTTATAAACTTTTATCAATATATCGTCATATCCCTCGCAACCTTCAGCTGTTATTCCTTTAATGATATAACGATAATCAAAAGGTAAAATGGCTACAGGATTAGCGATCCCTGCATTATTTAAAAATGTTCCGGGTGACCAGCTGTATTGAGTAACACCGGCAATACTTGTTTCAATTACTTTTAATTGAATGGGCTGGTTAATGGCAGCGACCGTGTCGTTACCGGCAAAAATTTTCACAGTAGAAATAACTTTTACATCAACTGCATCAGGCGTAATGGAATTGCAGCCTGCTGCATTTGTAACCGTAAGAAAGTAGGTGATATTGGTCTTTGCATTTGCAGATGGAGAAGCAATATTTGGACTCGTTATGAAATAAGTAGATGGCGACCAGTGATAGCTTATCCCGCCAGAACCATTGAGCTGGTAAGTTTTACCAAAGCAAACTGAAATATCTGCTCCTGCATTGGCAACCGGCGCCGGTTTTACAGTAATTTTAATGGAGTCTGTTTTTGTACATATCCCGGTTGTGGCAATGACATAATACATCGTCGTCACTACGGGACTGGCTGTAGGTGTTTTTAGGCTGCTATTATCCAGAGATGCTGATGGAGTCCATGAAAAAGTATCAGCATTGGATATTACCGGAATAAGATAGCTGGTTCCTTCACAAATACTGGTGTCTGCTGTTGCATCCAGTGTCACGAGGACATCCAGGGGTATGGTTGCATTTTGCGAATTCGTGCAACCATTATTATCTTTTATAGAAACGGTATAATTTCCTGTGGCAAGAAGGAACTGGTTGCTTACCTGGAAATTTATGCCATCGACAGAATATAGTATGGGATTGCTGCCACCACTGGCTGATACAGTCAAAACACCATCAGTTCCAGTTCCCGTGCAAGTAACGCCGCTAACTGCGATATTGCTGATGATAAGATCAGGGAATGCCTGGTTAACGGTGACAGGGATACTATCAATGCAAAATGCATCCCTGATCTTTACCCAATAAACTCCCACGGGAAGATTATAAAAATTGCTGTCTGCCTGCCATATCGATCCATCCAATGAGAATTCAACAGGTTGATTCCATTCCCCTCCACCCGCAACTTTAATATTGCCGGTGGAACCGCCTTTGCAATTAACATCCGTCTTAGAAATAAATTCCAACTCTTTCAATTTAATAAAAACAGAATCCTTTGCATGACAGGTTCCTTCCGTAGCAGTGCAGATATAGGTTGTATTGCTATTGACGGGAGTAGCTACCGGGTTCCTGATAGTTGTATTGCTTAATGTAGGATCAGGATCCCATTGATAGATGGAATAACCGGTCGACGCAATTAATTGAATGGAACCATTCCGGCAAATGGCTGCTGTATCGGGTGTTAAACTCAAAATGTCATAGTCACGTAGTTGTATAGTGGTGCTATCCGTTGGTAAACCGGCTGCACAACCCGCCAAAGCATAAATTTTTAATACTTCTATCCCTTCGGGTAATCCGTCAACAATGGGTAATACATTCACGACTACAAAACTGTCATTGGCGGGAATTGTTACCAGGGTCGGCAGCATTTGAACATCAACTCCATTCGTTGCTGTACCTGTGTAAGAAAGCGTGACGTTCAACGGTGTTGGATCTTTTCTTGGTCTCCTGATGACAAAGGCCCCGGTTGCACATCCTTCAACCAAATAGCTATTGCCCGATGGGTCCGTTTGAGTTTGGTTCGTTATCCCAATGGCATTGGATGTGAGGCTTCCGGCCTCCAGAAAAACACCCGTATCCCACAAATGATCATTCAGGTCGGATACAACAAGTTTCAGATGATAAGTTTCACAGGGTTGTACCTGCGATATGGCTGTAAATATTCTTGTATGTCCTTCGTGTGTAAAAAAAGTGTTTGAAGTATTATCAATATAATATTGCCTGTTATTAACACAACCGGCTGGTATAATATTATTGACATTGGTAATAGTTACAGGAGTGCTGGTACCGGGGATCAACGCAATGTTTTTACTACCTATTATACCCGGCCCGGAGATAAAAAAGCCAAAAGCGTCCGGATATATACAAACAGTTGCCACGGTATATTCTTCAGAACTCATGATATAATTGAATTTGATGCTGTCGCCCAGGGGAACAAAATCAAATTCCAGTGCAATAGCATCATGAAGTTGACTAAAGGGGACTCCTAATGCATTGGCAAGTGTCAGATCACCGGGAAGCCCCAGGTCGCTATTAGCTAACTTCGAGCTAGCAGTGAATGTACCATTGCCATCAACTCCATATTGACTACTTACGAAATTTGTTTTTGCCCTTCCACAGGTTATAACTACGCCGCTATCAATGCCAATATTGGTCCCCCCGCTGTTTATAAAAATGCCGGTTGGTATTATAGTAGGTGAAAGGGTTAATGTAACATTACTGATCGTTACACCGGGTCCTACCAGCTTTTGGGCAAGCAGGACTCCATTATTTGTTTCTGTGATCTGTAATTGAGCGGACGCATTTGTTCTGACCAAAAAAAGAATAGAAATAAGTACAATTTTATTCAGAAATGGTCTCATGATCAGCAGTTATTTTCTTCGTCACATAAAAGTATCGATTTTACGGCAATTGATCATTGATCGCCTGCTTTGCTTTGGCTGGCAATCTTCCCGGCCTTATCTTTGCCGCCTCAATTTTCAAATTACATCATTTTCAAATTTTCAAATTGGTATGGCAAATACATCAGACATCAGCCGGGGAATGATCATAAATCTTGATGGCAGTCTTTACACTGTAGTGGAGTTTGGCGAAAACAAAACTGCCCGTGCCGCTGCTAAAGTATGGGCGAAACTGAAAGGGGTGGATAACAACCGTTCTATTGAAAAAACATGGAACTCAGGAGATACCATTTTCCCTGTAAGAGTGGAAAGACGCTATTATCAATTCCTGTATAAAGATGATACCGGCTATAACTTTATGGATAATGAAACCTTTGAGCAACTTGCTCTCCAGGAAACAACGATCGATGCCCCGCAATATCTCAAAGAAGGACAGGAAGTAGGTGTTTTGATCAATACTGAAAATAACCAGGTGCTTGGTGCCGAATTGCCCGATAAAATTGTTTTGAAAATAACTTATACCGAACCGGGTCTCAGAGGTGATACAGCTACCCGTACATTAAAAGCTGCTACGTTGGAAACCGGTGGTACGATCGGTGTGCCTTTGTTTGTAAATGAAGGTGAATTGATCAGGATAAACACCAAGACAGGCGAATATGTTGAAAGAGTAAAAGAATAATTGCCTTGATCTTACCGAAAATTGCCCGAAATCACCCTTTTTAGCCCGATTTATTACTATTTTGACCCATTTTTGGCCTAAAATCACCCAAAATTCATCAAGATTCTGATGATGATTTCATTAACTTAGCCGTTCCTCCTCAAACCAAAACGTTCTATTAAATTGAAAAATATGGACTTTAAACAAATCCAGGAGTTGATCAAGATGATCAACAAATCCAATATTGGAGAATTGACCATTGAACAGAAAGATTTCAGGGTAACGATCAAACAAAAAGAGGAACATGTAACACAAGTACTTTCTGCCCCCACTGTTCAGGCTTCTCCTATGAATATTGCAGCGCCACAACCAGCAACCAGCAACCAGCAACAAGCAACAAGCGCATCTGCAGAAAAAACAAAGACGGGAGAACCCGCTCCTGTTAATACCATCACTATCAAAAGTCCCATGATCGGAACTTTCTATCGCAGGTCCTCACCGGACAAACCCAACCTCGTAGATGTAGGTTCCGATATTACTCCCCATACCGTCGTTTGCATTATCGAAGCCATGAAACTTTTTAATGAAATTGAAAGCGATGTAAAAGGCAGGATTGTAAAAGTGCTGGTTGAAGATGCATCGCCGGTGGAATATGATCAACCACTCTTTTTAGTGGAACCTGCTTAATAGTAATTCAAAAGTAAAAAATCAAAAGTCAATAAGTCCTCGTGAATGCCGGTTTTTTTTACTTTTTACTTTTTAATTTTTAATTAATTACTGTGTTCAAAAAAATATTAATAGCCAACAGAGGAGAGATCGCTTTAAGGGTCATTCGTACTGCCCGGGAAATGGGTATAAAAACGGTGGCTGTTTATTCCACCGCCGACAGGGACAGCCTGCATGTAAAATTTGCTGATGAAGCTGTTTGTATCGGCAGACCTCAAAGCGCCGATTCCTATCTCAATATCGCTCACCTGATGGCTGCTGCTGAAATAACCAATGCAGATGCTATTCATCCCGGCTATGGTTTCCTGGCAGAGAATGCAAAGTTTGCACAGATATGTAATGATCATGGAATAAAATTCATTGGTCCCACACCGGAGATGATCAATTCCATGGGTGATAAGATAACCGCCAAAGAAACCATGATAAAAGCCGGTGTACCCGTGGTGCCCGGAGGTGAAGGTTTATTGCAAAGTGTAAATGAGGCAAAGGGACTTGCAAAAAATATGGGTTATCCCGTTATCTTAAAAGCTACTGCCGGTGGTGGTGGAAAGGGGATGAGGATCGTGTGGGAGGAAAGTGAATTGGAAAGAGCATACGATAATGCCAAAGCAGAAGCTGCAGCTTCATTTAAGAATGATGGCATCTACATGGAAAAATTTGTGGAAGAACCGCGGCATATAGAAATACAGGTGGCAGGTGACCAGTACGGAACTGTTTGTCATCTGAGTGAAAGAGATTGTTCCATTCAACGTCGTCACCAAAAATTAGTAGAAGAATCGCCATCACCTTTTATGACAGATGATCTCCGGATGAGAATGGGAGAGGCCGCCAAAAAAGCTGCCAGCGCCATCAACTATGAAAGTGTAGGCACGGTTGAGTTTTTGGTAGACAAGAATCGCAACTTCTACTTCATGGAAATGAATACCCGTATACAAGTGGAGCATTGCGTTACGGAAGAGGTCATCAACTTCGATTTGATCAAGGAGCAGATAAAAATCGCCATGGGCGAAAAAATTTCCGGAGATGATTACATTCCGCAGAATCATGCCATCGAGTGCCGCATCAATGCTGAAGATCCTTATAATGATTTTCGTCCATCACCGGGAAGGATCACTTCACTTAACCAGCCCGGTGGTCATGGTGTGCGGGTCGACAGTCATGTGTATGCTGGTTATGTTATTCCACCCTATTACGATTCTATGATCGCCAAGCTCATCACCATTGCACAAACAAGACAGGAAGCTATACAAACCATGTACCGTGCCTTAAGTGAATATGTCATTGAAGGAATAAAAACTACTATACCTTTCCATCTCCAGCTGATGCAGGACGAACGTTTCCGCAGCGGGGATTTTAATACCAAATTTCTGGATGGATTTACGCTGAAGTGATAAGCTGTTCACAAAAAGTAATTTGACCCGGTAGCGGGTAAATTGATATAACTTTATATGGTTATATTTTTTTTCATGCGATCATTTCTTTTTACCATATTGCTAAGCTCCTGCATATGCATCCATGGCAATGCACAAGTTCCTCCTGTTATACAGTGGCAGAAATGTTATGGTGGCACGTCGGCAGACCGCTTTGGCAGAATGGTACCCACCCCTGATGGGGGCTATATTGTATGTGGAAGCTCAATGTCTGCTGATGGGGATATAGGCGCTAACTATGGGTTCGTGGATGTTTATGTTATGAAAACAGATGCTTCCGGGAATATCCAGTGGAGAAAAAATTATGGAAGTACCGGGCCCGACTATGGCATTGCTATTCTCGCAACAGCAGATGGCGGATATATTTTTTTAGGCATGGCTGGTGCGGGTGATATCGATGTGACCGGTTATCATCCCGGTACCGCGGCAGGACTTCGTGATATATGGGTGGTAAAGATCAATAATACCGGTACCATTCAATGGCAACGATGTTACGGCGGTCCGGGAGATGATGTAGCATTTGAGATACAGCAAACTACTGACGGCGGTTATATTGTAGCAGCATCGACAGAAACGAGTGGCGGAGATATCAGTGCTTTGCATGGTGATGCTGATATTTGGATCTTCAAGATCGATGCAATGGGAGCCCTGCAATGGCAGCGACCCTATGGGGGGACGCTAAGCGATAATAGTACGGTGATCATAGCAACCAGCGATGGTGGATTCCTCATCGGTGGTGCTTCGAATTCGCATGATGGCGATATAAACTGCAGCAATGTGAAAGATGGACTCTGGCTGGTCAAGCTCGACAACGCAGGCGGCATACAGTGGCAAACCTGCCTGGACGACGTTTTTATTGATCATGCTTTTGAGATCCGGCAAACAACTGATGGCGGGTATATTGTCGTGGGTGGGGGCTGGATATCGGGAGCACCGACCCTTCCAAACCTGGGAGAGATTGATGCCTTTGCGATGAAATTGGATGCTGCCGGCAATATGCAATGGCGACACATTATGGGTGGCACCACAGGACAAGATGGTTTCTACTCTGTTCTACAGACTCCTGATGGTGCTTATGTCCTGGCAGGTTGGGCACAATCTACCGACGGAGATATTTGTTTCAACCATGGACAGTATGATTTCTTTATTGTAAAACTTAATAGTAACGGAACTACCAATTGGCGTAAAACCTATGGCGGTTCACTTTTCGAATGGGCTAAAACCATATTGCTCACCCCTGATGGAGGATACCTGGTAGGCGGACTCACATTTTCCAATGATGGAGACGTGAGTGGAAACCATAGTCTCAACAATAACGAAGATGTCTGGTTGGTGAAATTATCTTTTCCCGGTGTGCCTGTATTACCCACGATCAATATTGTAGCGGATAAAACAACGATCTGTCCCGGTCAGGTGATAATATTTGTTGCAGAAATTACCGATGGTGGTGATGCGCCTACCTATCAATGGCAGGTAAATGGAATAAATACCGGCCCCAACAATGATACCGTTACGATCAGTTCATTGAATGATGGCGATATTGTCAGTTGCATACTCACCAGCAATTCTGCTTGCGTCACCGATCCTACGGGAAACTCCAATGCTATTGCGATCACAGTGGATCCGTCGCTTAATCCATCCGGTTTTCTATTGGCCGACAAAGAAGTATGCCGTTTGGGTGAGATCGACCTCGTACCAAGCGGCATCTTCAGTTCTTATTTATGGAACACCAATGCTGTTACGCCGACACTCACGATCACTCAACCAGGAGAATACTGGTTACAGGTTACTACCAGTACCGGCTGTCCCGGAAGAGATACGGTTATCGTAACGCAGAAGGAATGCCTGAAAGGTTTTTACATGCCCACGGCTTTCACACCGAATAATGATGGAAGGAACGATCTTTTAAAACCGGTTATTGGGGGTACTGTGCTGCAATACAAATTCACGATCATCAACAGGTGGGGCCAGGTTGTTTTCCAGACCACGGACACACAAAAAGGCTGGGATGGAAAATTCAAAGGACTTGTGCAGGATGGCAATGTATATGTCTGGACATGTTCTTATCGATTACCGGGAGAAAAATTAAAACTGGCAAAGGGCAGTTTTGTGTTGATACGATAAGATCGGTCTGATTGGCAGGACGAACGTTTCCACAACGGCGATTTCAGTACCAGGTTTTTGGATGGGTTTGTGTTGAAGTAAAAACCTTTATTTAATGATAGCTTTCATTTCGGTATAGCTATTTATTTGCCGGCTATGTATTGTGAATTAATCTTTCTAAGTTTGTAGACACTCATCATAATAAGAAATATGAGAAGGAAATACATCTTGTCCGGGTCGTTTATTTTTCTTCTGGTTGTAAAAGGTTTTGCACAAACCAATGATTCAACTTCCAAATTTAAGATCAGCGGTTATGTGGATGCATATTTTGCTCATTACACAGATTCATTGGGTACCGGAGATTATCAAAAGTTCCCATCCATCTCTCCCAGGAGCAACCAGTTTGGATTGAACACAGCGCAAATTAGTTTTCAATACGATGCGGAAAAACTTCGTGGAATTATAACCCTGCATTTCGGGGACATTGCAAAAAGTGCATGGTCATCTTCGTTTAATAATATAATGGAAGCACATGCAGGTATTCGTCTCTGTAAAAAACTTTGGCTTGATGCCGGCTTTTTCAGAACACATGTGGGAACGGAAGGACTTCTGCCAAAAGAAAATTTCGTAAGCTCCGTTTCTGTCAATACTTTTTATGAGCCTTATTTTGAAGCCGGCGCCCGTTTAAACTATATTCCAAACGATAAATGGTCAATTAATATTTATGCGCTGAACGGATACAACCTGTATGAAGACAATAATAAGAAGAAATCTTTAGGAATGCTTATAACATATGCTTTGGGAGATAAGGGGAATATTGGATACAGTAATTATATAGGTGATGATTCCCCGGAAAGTGATTCCATTTCACATTTGCGCTTACACCAAAATTTATTTTTTAATTACCAGGTCAAAAAATTAAAAATTCAGGTTGGTGGTGACTATTGTATACAAAAGCATTCCGCCATTGCTAATCAAAATAAAACCGCAACAATGTTCAGTGGGGTTGCCGGGCTTAAATACCAGTTGAAAGAAAAATTTGCAATGAGTGTAAGAGGGGAGTGGTTTAACGACCCGCAAGGTTTTATGTCAGGCGTTTTCATCGACCATGCAAATAAATATACAGGATTTAAATTGTGGGGTATTACACTGGGAGCAGAATACAAGCCTACGGAGAACAGCTATATCCGAATAGAAGGAAGACAGTTGCAGATGGATAAAAACCAGGAAATATTCCGTTGGAATGGGATAAATAAATCCCGCAGAACGGAGCTAATGTGTATCATTGGAGTTTCTTTTTAAAAAAATAGTATATTGAACAATAGTATTTAACCTAAAACCAAAACTATGTTTGATACCGGGATCACGGGCTTTATGCTCTTAGCTACCAGCCTTGTTATGCTAATGACACCTGGCCTGGCTTTCTTTTACGGAGGCCTTGCTGGAAAAAGAAACATACTTGGGATCATGATCCAGAGTTTTGTTTCAATGGGGATCACCACGATCATGTGGTTTATTTGTGGCTATTCATTATGTTTTAGCGGGGATGCGGCCGGTGGATTAATTGGTAATCTTGACAAGGTGTTTATGCACGGCGTCAATCTGAATACTCCTTTTCCTGGTAATAAAAATTTACCTGAGTTTGTTTTTATAGCGTACCAAATGATGTTTGCCATCATTACTCCTGCTTTAATAACGGGCGCATTTGTAAACAGGGTAACTTTTAAATCCTACCTGATATTTTTAGTACTGTGGCAACTATTGGTGTATTATCCGTTTGCACACATGGTATGGGGCGGTGGTTTATTGGCTAAATGGGGCGTTCTGGATTTTGCAGGCGGCATTGTAGTACATGCGATAGCGGGTTTTGCAGCATTGGCTTCTGTGATCTATGTCGGAAAACGAAGGGATAAAGCCTCTCCGCCAAACAGCGTTCCACTGATTGCCATTGGGACAGGGTTGTTGTGGTTTGGCTGGTATGGCTTTAATGCCGGCAGTGCTTTGGATGTAAATGCAATAACGGGATTGGCATTTTTAAATACAGATGTTGCTGCGTCTTTTGCAGCGATCACATGGTTAGCGATCGAATGGTATTTAGTGAAGAAACCAAAATTTGTGGGGTTGCTTACAGGGGCTGTGGCAGGATTAGCAACGATCACACCGGCAGCTGGATATGTTTCACTTCCTTCTGCTTGTTTAATAGGAATAGCTGCGGGATTGGTATGTTATATTGCCGTTCATCTGAAAAATAAAATGGGATGGGATGATGCCCTGGATGTTTGGGGTGTTCATGGAATTGGCGGTTGCCTCGGTGTAGTTTTATTGGGAGTGTTTGCCTCAAAAACCATGAATGCTGCAGGAGCTGATGGATTATTGGCAGGCGGTTCTTCCTTCTTTATAAAGGAATGTGTAGCTGTTGTTGGCGCCTGTGTCTATGCATTTGTTTTTACTTACCTGATGTTGAAACTGATCAATATGATAACCCGGGTAAAGGTTTCAGAAGTGGATGAAGATAAAGGACTGGATGATTCCCTGCATGGGGAAAAAGCTTATGATGAGGGAGCTTTGTAGCTAAAATCTATTAGCTCTTAGCTATTAGCTTCTTTACCAGGATTAAGCCAGATCACATTTTGTTCTGATTGGTGATCTTGTCCAATGATGTTTCGGTATAACCCGGGTCGTCTCGCTTTTATATACCGGTGTCCTCCTGCCTGGATAAGTTTTTCTGGTGTTATTGCAGCTGTTACAAAACCGTCGTCGAATGAACGACATTCAGCAAGAATATTTCCAAAGGGATCAAGGATCATGGAGCAGCCGTTCTTTAACTGGTCATCGTCCATACCTATAGGATTTGAAAAAATTACATACACAGCATTATCGTATGCTCTTGCCGGCAGCCATTTCATCAACCATTCCCGTCCCTTCATGCCGTCAAATTCTAATCGTAATGAATCAGGATCAGCTTCACGATCTTCCCAAAGTTTGGGATCTACAAAACCTGCGCCTGGCCGGGTTGAAGGTGTACACATTGTTACGTGAGGCATAAAAATAATATCCGCTCCCAATAAAGTCGTTGCCCTTACATTTTCAATAATGTTATTGTCATAACAAATTAAGATCCCGCATTTCCATCCATAGAGCTCAAAAACACAATATTTATCGCCTGCTGCCAGGTATGGGTTTATGAAAGGATGCAGTTTCCTGTGTTTTGCAACTAACCCGTTTTTATCTGCGCAAACATAGGTGTTGAATAAATTATCATTTTCATCTTTTTCAAAAAGGCCTGCTAATATTGCGATGTCAAATTTTTTTGCAATTTCAATCAGCTTCAAAATGCTTTTTCCACCAGGGATAAATTCTGCCAAACCGAGCATTTGTTCTTTTGAAAGATCTTTCGCAAATGTATATCCTGTAACAGAGCATTCATGAAAAGCAATCACATTGGAGCCTTCGCCGGATGCTCTTTTAGAAAGTGTTTCAATAACGGATAAGTTGTAGTCTTTATCACCACTTTTATTCTCAAATTGTGCTGTCGAGATCTTTATTTTCTCCATTTGCAGCGGGTTATTTATTTTATCAGGCAAATTAATTTGTTACTGGTCTTTTCATCGCCGCAAGCCCTTTTTCTTTATTCAACACCCCGTAATTAATAAGGCGATACTTATCGTCGCGGAGAAGTTGCTGGAATTGCGGATTCATCAATGCATTCAATTCTCCGTTGCGGTGCTTGCTCATATCTTTCGGTCCCCAGGGATTGGCATCTTCCATGGCATTCATTTCCGGTGTATCCAACCCTACATGAATAACAAACAATTTTGTGCCACCGGGCTGCAAGGTTCTTAGCTTAAGCATCATTGAATCTGTTTTATTGGCAGGAGTAGCAAAATACCATCCTTCGATCCCGACCTCATCGTAGTAGCGTGAAATTCCAAGCTTGTATTCCGCTGCAAGTTTCTCAACGATCATTCTTGTTTCCAATGTTTGCACGGCGGCTCCCATGTGGTAGTCAAGATAATCAAGCTTCAACCCGGCATGCAGTGCTTTTTCGATCTGTGCACGGAGTTCTGATTCTATCTCACTTGGTTTTGGATTGTTGCCGAAAAGTGCACTGCGTGAAGGAAAGAATAATCCAAGCGAATCAACAAGTGTTGGAACGGCTTTGGAACCCGACACCGGTCCCCAGCGGTATTGTTTCCATTCGGAGTTAAGTGTAAGATGTATGCCGATAGAGACATTGGTATATTTTTTCAGGAGTTCTGCTGCTTCGGCAAACCAGGGACAGGGAACCATCACAGACATCGAAACGGGTATGCCGGTTTCCAGTACTTCTTTGGCAGCCATATTCACAGCATGACACATGCCGATATCATCGCAACGGATGAGGACCGGGATCTTCTCCATTTTATCTTTCTGTGCAAAGGAGATGGAAGAAAATAAGAAAGCAATTATTGTTATTGAATATTTCATGATGATCAATGTTTATGTTGTGCGCTGTTTTATTATTTATACAGATCCCCATTGAGATATTTCAATCCCGAATCAACAACTACTGTTACAATTTTTTTTCCTGATCCTATTATTCTTGCTCTTTGTATCGCTGCCCACACATTGGCCCCGGACGTAATTCCTCCGAATATGCCTTCCAGTCTGGCAAGGTCTCTTGTCATTTTATGCGCATCTTCATCGGATACGGCGATTATTTCATCGGCCAGGTCCAGCCTGCATATCGACGGCACGAAGCCTGCCCCGATCCCTTCTAACCGGTGAGTGCCTGATATATCGCCACCTGAAAGAGAACGCACATGTAATGGTTCAACAGGGATACAACGGATCGTTGGTATTTCTTTTTTTAATATTTCAGCATTCCCGGAAAAGCAACCGCCGGTTCCAACTCCCATGATGAATTCATCAATATTATTTCCAAGATCATTGATGACCTCTCTTGCCATATTATGATAAGCGTTCCGGTTATCGACATTGTTGAACTGGTCGGTCCAAAAAATATCCGGGTCCTTACTTAATTCTCTTGCTCTTGCAACCATCGAGTCAATAAGTTTGGCTGTTATTTTGCCATTGCCGCTTGGAAATATTTCAAGCTCAGCTCCAAATGCCTGCATGGTCTGGAGTTTTTCTTTGGCAAAAGCATCGGAGGATACAAAGTATGCATGATAACCTTTCATCGCACATACCATGGCCAGGGAACTTCCCGTGCTTCCGCCGGTATAATCCATTACGGTTCCACCGGGTTTTAGCTCACCTCTTCTTTCAGCTCCTTCGACCATGGAGAGGGCCATCCGGTCTTTCATACTCCCGGTGGGATTGCCGCCTTCGTATTTTACAAATATTTCAGCACAACCGGGCTCCGACAACCGTTCTAATTTTATTAATGGTGTATTTCCTATCGCCAGCATATATTCTTTTATTTTTTTTGACACGCATTTAACCGGACTATGTGAAAGTACAAATTTAAAAACCTATTCTGGAGAACATTGACCGGCTTATGTTTAAACGGCAACATATATCCAGGCCTGTTTCCCGGATTGAAGCAGTATTTTAATTCTTTTATAGTTACCGGGTTCATATTTATCGGCAAGCTGCAGTTCTTCTTCTGAAATTTCAAAAACAGTTCCTTCGATGCTGTCAACCTTGTTGTTTGACGGGATCAATGTTTGTTGATATTTATCTTCTCCTTTTGAAAGAAATACTTCGTCTTTGATTTCAATAGAAGAAATTTTGTAACCATCCAGGATATCCTTCATGCCATGTAAAAGCCGTCCAAATAATTCCAGCTGAACTTTTTCTTTTTGAAGCGTGCCGTATGAGAAGAGGAGTTCTTTCATAGATGTCTTTACATCGTTATTACAATTTTGCCTTTGTGGTCTCCTTTACGAAAGATCCTGAGTGCTTCGGGAACTTCTTCTAACTTATAGGGGCCATCTATTACAGGTTTGATCTTGCCGGCTTCGAAAAGCTCATTCATATAATGCAGATCCTTATTTGTTTTCAGTGCAACGAGACGTATGTGCTTTTTGCTGATCATCGAGATCCACGGCGCCAGCAATAAAGACTGGAGAAGCCGAAGCATGGAACCTCCCACGGTCACATACACTCCATTGCGACATAATGCACGGGCATAAGCAAACATCGAACGATTTGTCTTCGCATCAAGGATCAGGTCATAACAGCAACCATTTTTTGTAAAATTTTCTTTTGTATAATCAATGACATGATCAAATCCCATTGAGCGCAACATATCTAATTTACCTGTACGGTCAACACCCGTTACTTCAACCCCGTATAATTTAGCGATCTGCAAGGCAAAAGTACCAACACCTCCGCCTGCACCATTGATCAATAATTTTTGTCCCGTATGAATTTTTCCTTTATCAATAAGGCCCTGCACAGCCAGCATCGCCGCTTGTGGTATGGCTGCTGCTTCTTCAAAACTCATGCCGGCGGGTTTCAGCGCTAATGCTTTTTCACCGGCACAGACATATTCAGCGAAACCTCCCCAGCGACCGCTCAGATCACCATACACATCATCACCTGTTTTAAACCGGGTTACATTTTTACCAATGGCTTCAATTCGTCCCGCAATATCGGAGCCGAGTATTTTTTTCTTTGGTTTCCAAAGACCGTTTATCAGGCGATTGATGAAGTCACCATGGAGAAGGCCATCATCCCAATCATTTATGGATGCCGCATAAACTTTTATTAAGACCTCATCGTCCTTTGGATAAGGTTTTTCTACTTCTTTGAGTTGAAGAACTTCAGGACCTCCGTATTTGCTATAGACGATCGCTTTCATTTTTATTTACCAGGAGTAAATTGAACCAGGTCCCAGAGATTGCCGTAAAGATCTTTGAAAACAGCGACAGTGCCATACGCTTCTGTTTTAGGTTCTCTTATAAATTGAACGCCGTTGTCCCGGAATTTTTGATAGTCTCTCCAAAAATCATCTGTCTTTAAAAAAAGAAAAACCCTGCCACCAGCCTGGTTGCCGATGCGACTCCTTTGTTCATCACCCACG
>DATHDV010000234.1:0-5577 GCA_035318845.1 Chitinophagaceae bacterium | reverse complement strand
TTTGGAATATCCTGGATGAACAACCCGAATTAAACAGTGTCCGCGGGTTGCATTCCGGTAACCAGGCCAGCTGGATCGAAATGAATCTCTATATGCAAAACCAATTGCTGCGTGATTCCGATGTTATGAGCATGGCGCATGGTGTGGAGATCAGGGTGCCCTTCCTCGACCGTGAATTTGTTTCACTCGTATTGGGTATCGAACCCCGGTTAAAATACAGCGGCGGGCTACCCAAACAATTATTAATAGACAGTTTTAAATCAGACCTGCCTGAACCAATCTGGAACAGGCCCAAGATGGGATTCACTTTTCCTTTTGCAGAATGGCTGGGTAAAAGTGAATTTGTAAAAGACAGCATGAGCAGGAAAGGAAAGAAAGGGACAGACAACTATCATAAATTCATCAATGGGCAGATGCACTGGTCGCAGATGATGTCGTTGCTATTGCTGAATGAGCCGTTAGCTATTGGCCATTAGTCGGAAGAATCCTTGTCTGAAAGTATGTTTCCTGCAGCAGTATATGTTTACCTCACCCTTCGTCAGTATATTATAATCAACTGTCTTTTCCGAGCTTCGCTCCCAACCTTCTCCGCCTATCAGCGGATCGGTTGCTCCTGAAGGAGAGGTGGTCGAAATCTTCCCGGCGAAAAGACTGATGATGGGTGAGGTAAAACCAGCAACCAGCAACCAGTAACCAGTAACCAGCAACCAGTAGCGAGCTCATGAGTCATAGGGTCCTCTTCCTCACTCTCCGTGTTTTCTCCGCCACCGGTGGCATAGAGAAGGTTTGCCGGATAGCAGGGAAGGCTCTTTATGAATTGGGATTGCAGTATGGCGGGCTGGTAAATGTATTGGCCCTGCATGGCGAAAGAGATGATGGCAATGCGAATAAATATTTCCCGCAACTTGTATTCACGCCTTTCGAAGGCGACCGGGTGAGTTTTGTACGTAAAGCCATTGCGGAGGGCCGGAGAAGTAAAGTAGTATTGATGAGCCATATCAACCTGCTGGTTGTTGGCTACTTTATAAAGTTATTCAGGCCATCGGTAAAACTGGTCTTGCTGGCGCATGGTATCGAAGTATGGACTGCATTGCCGGGATGGAAAAAAAAGATGCTGCGCAAATGCGACCTCATTCTTCCTGTCAGTCATTTTACAAAAGATAAAATGCAAGCCCTGTACGGACTGCCCGACAAAAAATTCTCCGTGCTGAATAATTGCCTTGACCCTTTTCTTGAATTGCCTTTGCAAAAAGAAAAAAAAGACGACCTGTTGGAACGATATGGATTAAAAAAAGAACAGATCATCCTCCTGACCGTTTCGAGGATGTCCGGCATGGAACAATACAAGGGTTATGATAAAGTATTGGAGGCCCTGCCCGAATTGGTTAAGACGACCCCGGGACTGCGATACCTGCTGCTGGGAGAATATGACAGCAGTGAAAAGCGCCGGCTCGATTCGATCATCCGTGAATTGGGGCTGGAGGATGTGGTGATATTTACCGGTTTTGTAGCAGAGGAAGAATTAGCGGCGCATTTTAAGTTGGGTGATATATTTATCATGCCCAGTGAAAGGGAAGGTTTTGGTATCGTATTCATTGAAGCCATGTTTTATGGCATACCAGTTGTGGCTGGTAATATCGATGGCTCGGTGGATGCACTGTGCAATGGTGAATTGGGGCTAATGGTAAACCCTTATAACGTAAAAGAAATTATTACCGCGGTCAAAAAGATAATCAGCAACCGGTCCGGTCACTTGCCCGATCCTAAAAAACTGGAGCAGCAATTTGATTACAAGGGATATAAGGAAAAATTGAGAGCAGCGGTTTGGGTATTATGAGTTGTCTGTCCTATGAGAAAAACGTATTTTACCTATAGGACATGTGGGTATTGTTGTGAATATTAATAAGTAAAAAACGTTGTTGGTTAAGTTAAATTACCATATTTTGCACACTGGTTATAAAATCAATGGCGTTTCCACGACAGGCTCTAGATCTCTGAAAAATTAAAGAACGAAAAAGAAAAATAACCGAAGCAGGTAATAAGAGTTAAGAATACTATCTGCAGAAAATCCTCCCCCAATACCTATACGGAGACCCCGATACCCTATACCGAGAGACCACGATTAATTGAACATATTGACTCGTGAAACCGGAAGAGTATGATAAATAATTTTACACTGCTTAAGGAAACAAATAATTCCCATGGCCATCCCGTGCGGAAGCATGCGGATGATGCAAACCGCCATTCAACTAATATTTTTTTATTCAACCATACACGTTTAATTCATACCTGCAGCAGCTTTAAATCTCAGGCTGCTGTTTTACCCAATCTAAAAACTTCTATTATGAAAACATTTTTATGTAAGTACCGTGTCTTTGCTATGGCTTTGCTTATAGCGGGTTTGTTGTCGCTTAGTTTATCGGAAGCAAATGCTGCGGACCGTTACTCTGTAGCCAACAGCAACTGGAATACAACTGCCACCTGGTCTGCAACTTCGGGAGGGGCAGCGGGTGCTTCTGTCCCAGTAGCGGGAGATAATGTATTTATAGAAGGTGGATTTACTGTATCAATAACTGCAAATGCAGCCTGTGCTACCTTAACGGTTGGAACTGCAACAGCAGGGACGCTCCAATTCAATAATACTACTACCAGAACATTGACTGTGACAGGTAATATTAATGTTAATAATGGCACATTTACAACAGCTGATGCTGGTGGAGCTAATATACATTCATTATTGATAGGTGGGAATTTATCTGTAACTACAGGCAACACGTTGCAATTTGTTAACGGTAATGATGTTGTTAACGTAACTTTTAATGGCGTCTCATCTTCTTTTGGCGGCACAGGTACAATATCATTTAATGGGTTAGATTTTTCTAATGGTAGCGCAGGTACGGTAAGCATTACTTCTAATATCGGAGTCGCTGGTACTATGTCCGTTGGAGCAAATTGTACTCTTGATCCATCAGCGGGAGTGCAAATTAATAGCGCAGCACCAGCCGGAACTATTTCTGGTACGGGTACAATTAAGATAACAAGGATTGCAGCAACAGCAGATTATTCAACACAGTATAGGTTTTCTACGAATTCATTAGGATCTCTCACATTAGATTATGCAGGCGCAGGAGATCAGACTATCAACGGCGGATTTGGTTCTGGTTATGGGAATCTTAAAACAAGTGGTAGTGGAATAAAAACAATGGGGGCAGCGCAAACTATTAATAACGCTTGCACGGTAGGTTCCGGAACAACATTAGATGAATCAACAAGGACAATGACCATAAATGCGGCCGCCGGCTCTTTAGTTGTTAATGGAACACTTGATTTTACTGCGAGTGCAGGATTGATTCAAACCGGAGCAACTGCCGGAACAGTAACTTTAACTATGGGGTCAACAGGAATTATTCGTACTGTTGATCCTCTTGGAATAGGACCTGTTGCAAGCGCATCATTGGTTACGGGTACAGCTGCATGGGATGTAACGAGTATTAGCACCAGTGGTACGGTAGAATATTATGCAGGCGTAGCTCAAGCTCTTACTGACAGGGATTATAATAATTTAACGATAAGTACCACAGCGGGCACAAAAACCTGGACAATAGGAGGAACCCGAACTATCAATGGCTCCTTAATTATTAATGCTACCGCGCCGCTGACTTTTTCAGGGGCACAAACAGTGAATGTAAATGGTGACTGGGTAAACAGCGGCACATTTACAGCCGGTACAGGGACCGTAAACTTTGCTACTGCCGCAACACATATACTTGCGGGTTTATCAACCACAACTTTCAACAACCTTACAATAACCACCGGTACCCTGGATGCTGCAACCAATAATAAAGACCTAGCGGTTGCCGCCAACTGGACAAACAACGGGACATTTGCACCCGGTACGGCAACAGTAACTTTTACCAGCGCTTCTGCACAAACGATCGGGGGTTCATCAACTACAACGTTCAACAATATTGCCATGATCGGTGTCGGCAATAAAACTTTTGAAGCCAATACTAATTTAACCAATACCATGACCTTTACTGCCGGCCCGGCTACCATTGATTTTAATGGTGCGGCTAATAATAAGGTCTTTACGTTGAAATCAAATGCATTAAATACCGCGAGGATCGCTAATGTAAACGGGTTCATACTTAATGGAGAAGTTATCGTGGAAAGGTTCATACCCCTCCGTCCCGGTTTGGGCAGGGCCTACCGCTTCTTAACATCCACGGTAAATACCAGTACCAATATGAGAACTAACTGGATGGAAGGCGGACAGGTAACAGTTGCCGGCGGATTCAGTGATCCGGTACCGGGATATGGTACTCATATAACAGGAAGTGCCAATCTCGCAGACAATTTTGATATTACACAAACAAACCAATCATCTATTTATACTGCAACAAACGGGGGAACATCTGCTACACTTGTATATACACCCGTACCAAATGCCAGCGGAACATTAAGTGGCCTACAAGGTTATTTTGTTTTCGTAAGAGGTAACCGTAGTGAGAGTCTTTCTTTACCCACTACTCCCGGTATGTCAACCAGCGCAACCACTCTTCGTGCAACCGGTACTCTTTTAACAGGTACCCAAACAAGTTTTGGTACCATGGTAGGAGGTGCAGGTTCGCTTAACGGGGTGACCAATCCTTATGAGTCACCGATCGACTGGAGTTTGGTGCAGCCTTCCTGTAGTAATATCGGAACTTCCTATACACTCTGGGATCCAAGGAAAGGGACCCGTGGAGGTTTTGTAACGGTTAACACTTTAGGTATACCCAGTGAAACTAGTGCAGCAAATCAATTCATTCAACCTGGCCAGGCATTTTTTGTTGAAGCATCAGGCGCCAGTGCCCCCGTTATAAGTATACAGGAAGCCCACAAAGCAGCCGGAAATAATAACGATGTATTCAGGCCCGGAGCACTCTATGAGTCTTTCAGAATTGATATGTATTTTACAGAACAACCCAGTGGTTTCCGCCGGATCGCGGATGGAGTGGTTGCTCTTTATGACAACGCTTACAGTGCTGGTATAGACATCAATGATGCCAGCGAGATCAATAACTGGGATGAGAATATTGCAATAGCAAGAGCAGGTAAGCACCTGGCAATCGAAAGCAGGCCGGTAATCCTCACAAAAGATACATTGCCCTTGTTCATGAATAATATGAGGCAAATGGCTTATGAATTTGAATTTACCCCATCATCGTTTACCAATACCGGTTTAAAAGCCGAACTGATCGATAATTTCCTGGGAACCCGGACCGTATTAAGTGTTACGGCAGCTACAGTAGTTGCGTTTACCGTTACATCCGATCCTGCTTCCTCAGCTTCTGATCGTTTTATGGTGGTCTTTGGTACCCAGGCTCCGCTGGCCGTTGACCTGATCACGATAAGGGCCAATAAAGTAAATAATGGCGTTCAGGTTGACTGGACCTCAAGGACAGAAAGAGATATGGATCATTATGAAGTGGAAAGATCAGCCAACGGCGGCAACTTTAGCAGGTTGAATACAACAGCGGCCATTGGCAATAGCAGCGGACCGGTCAATTATTCCTGGTTGGACGCAAACCCGCA
>DATHDV010000233.1:0-8911 GCA_035318845.1 Chitinophagaceae bacterium | reverse complement strand
TGCGTACTCGATAAAGGCCAGATGATTCAATATACGAGCAGCTACTCCTATTCTCCTGAAAAGATCATATACAGCGAAACATCTGAAGGCAAGAAACATTCACTGTACCAGACCTATGAAAAGATCGGGGAAAACAGGACAAGGCTGACCTGTGATCTCTATATAAAAAACAATTTCATAATGAAGACGATGTTCGGACTGATGATGAAAAAAAAGTATGAAAAGGAGTTCAGGCAGTCATTGGAGAATCTTGCTGCCTATATGAAAAAAACCCATCAACCGGGACACAAGCATGAGCATGCCGGGTGATAGCATTTGTTTTAACCGAGTTTATCATCAACCGGTTCCCATAGTTCTATCTTATTTCCATCGGGGTCGAGTATCCAACCAAATTTTCCATAACTCTCATCCATCATTTCACCCACTATCTCCACTCCTTCCTTTTTCAATGTTTCCAGCAATGCCGCCAGGTCTTTCACCCTGAAGTTGATCATAAAAGGACTGGCCGATGGATCAAAATATTTGCTTTCCTTTTTGAAAAAAGAAAACACGGTATTTCCCGGGACATCCGGGTTGTTTTCATTTACCCAGCTAAAATTCACATAAGAGTTTTCACCGAAAGAAAACCCAAGATGTTTGTCATACCATGCTGCTAACGCTTTGACATCTTTTGATTTAATGAAAACGCCGCCGATACCGGTAACTCTTTGCATAAAAAGGTTTTGCTAAATATACAAAAACTTATACCCGCCTTATATGCAATTAAACTATTATTTTTTACCTTTGGAAAAGTATGCCATTGGAAAAAAACGATATTCTGACCGACAGCCTTGAAGAAACGGACCTGTTAACACTTCCCGAAGAAACATGCAACCTTATTGTATGGAATGACGAAGTGAATACGTTCGAATGGGTGATCGAAACCCTGATGGATGTTTGTGGTCATACCCATGAACAAGCTGAACAATGCGCTTATATCATCCATTTTCACGGAAAGTATGCGGTTAAAAACGGCAGTTATGATGACCTGAAGCCCCAATGTGATGCTATTACAGAAAGAGGCATCAATGCCACTCTTGAAGTGTTGGCAAAATGATCTTTCCTCAATTATTAATTAATGATCATTAATTAATAATTTCCCATTATGCCTCTTTTTGCTCTCGATAATGAACTCATTTTTCCTCCCGTTCATCTTGCAGAACCTGACGGCCTGTTAGCAATTGGCGGCGACCTTTCACCTGAACGATTACTTCTTGCTTATCGCAGTGGCATCTTCCCCTGGTACGAAGGTGAACATATCCTGTGGTGGTGCCCTGATCCAAGGTTTGTATTATTTCCTGCTGAATTGAAACTAAACAAAGCTATCAGGCCTTTGATAAAAAGAAATGAGTTTGAATTCACAACCAACAAAGCATTCCCATTGGTTATTCATCATTGTAAAGAATCCAAAAGACCCGGGCAGGAAGGTACCTGGATAACGGATGAAGTGGAAAAAGCCTATTGCAAATTGCATGAGCTGGGATATGCCCATAGCGCTGAGGTTTGGCAAGACAGTGAACTTGTTGGTGGTTTATATGGTATCAAACTCGGCAAAGTATTTTTTGGTGAAAGCATGTTCAGTAAGGTCAGTAATGCATCACGGTTTGCTTTTATCAGATATGTGCAGCAATTGAAGGAAGAAGGAATTGAACTGATCGATTGCCAGGTTTATACTGAATACTTAGAAAGTTTTGGGGCCAGGATGATCGACCGGAAAGAATTCATTAAACTGATAACACAACTTACCAGGGTGCAATAGTCAATCTTTTCTTTTTCTTATAAACCATGCTTCCCTGAAAGTACAGGCATTCCTGTGGCATGGCCCGTTATACCTTCCATCATGGTTGCAATGAGCAAGACATTGGGCACAGGCAGAATACATCAGCAATTCATTTTTTGAAAAATCAATAACAGGGAGAGAATCCACATGGTGTATTTCCATCCAGTGATACCACCAGGGATCTGTTTTTAATTTCTTATATTTCTTCAGCGAATCGTTTGTATAAGTGTATTTCCAGAAAAGCTGCCGGAACACAGAATCTGACCTGACAATAAAAACCCTGGCTTTCTGAAAATAGCTTACTGTATCATCATATTTGAAATGAGGATTATAATCCCTTTCCGGCAGATGGATCGGTTGGGTCAAACTATCGGGGATACTTTTTTGAAAAGCAATATCCCATTCGGTCTGCTGTGCTTTTATCAAAACAGGGATCAGCAGTAAAAATAAAAGCATCTTTTTCATACCAAAGTTTTGAAACAGATGCCGGCATTAAAAAGATTACATAAGGATCAGAATTTTGAACCCAGATAATGCGGCAGCATGGCCCGCCAGGTATTCCAGTCATGCGGCCACTCTTCTCCCCAAACGTCCAGCTCATACCAAATGCCTTTATCGTATAGTATCTTGGCAAACTTACCGCTGGCAGCAGGGTCTTCATAAGAACCGCTACCGGTAAGAATATGAATATGCCTGCTCTGGCGGATCTGTTCAAGGATATTATGATCGGCTAGGTTTTGCATAAAATGCCAGGGGCTATTGAAATATACATCGTCATCAAAATAACCCTTGGTGTATTCGGACAGATCATATACACCACTCATGGCAATTGTGCCATTGATAAGATCCGGGCGTTTCAGGAACAGGTTCATACTGTGCAAAGCACCGAAGGATGCGCCACAGGTAATGATGGGTGTTTCCTGGCTGGTACTGTTGCGGATGAACGGGACCACTTCATTAAACACATAATTATTCCACTGCTGGTGCCGGATCGATTTATACCGGGGATCCAGTTTATCATTCAACCAACTGTCATTATTGATGCTGTCAATAGAAAATACTTTTACTTTACCGGCTTCGACAAAGGGAGCAATATGATCCATTAATTGAAAACGTTCATATTCGAGGTAATCAGCTGCAGCAGTAGGTACCAGTAACAATGCAAAACCATAATCGCCGTAACTGGCGATCGGCATGTCTTTATTCAGGGATGGACTGTACCAGGATGCTAATTCTCTTTTCATGAAATGATTTTAAGCGAAAATAAGTAAATGCTGTCTCTTGCGATAACGAGCCAATTTGAAGAGATTCACGCAGAGCACGCAGAGGACGCAGAGAATAATTTGTTTAAACCGTCTGCGAACTCAGTCCCGCCTTTGGCGGGATGAAACTGACCCACTACCCTGCTGACCGTCTTTTCGTCATCTATCCAAAACCCGGTAAATTTGCAGCCTTACTTGTACTACGTAGCCTTGTTTAGCGGGCTACACCTTTAAAAAAGTAAGCGAAGTAGTATGGAACTGAGCAAGAATTTTGAGCCGGGGTCCGTTGAAGAAAAATGGACAACACATTGGAAACAGCGTGGCTATTTCAAGAGCAAGCCTGATGAACGCAAGCCATATACTATAGTCATTCCCCCGCCGAATGTGACCGGTGTATTGCACATGGGACATACACTGAATGAAACCGTACAGGATATCCTTATCCGTCGTGCAAGAATGAGCGGATATAATGCCTGTTGGGTGCCCGGTAGTGATCATGCCTCCATAGCAACTGAATCCAAAGTAGTACAGATGTTGAAAGAAAAGGGGATTGAAAAAAGTAATTTGACCCGGGAAGAATTTTTAAAATATGCTTTTGAATGGAAAGAAAAATATGGAGGTATCATATATAGCCAAATAGAAAAATTGGGCTGCAGTGTGGACTGGGACCGGGTGTCATTTACCATGGATAAAGATTATTACAAGGCGGTAATTAAAGTGTTTATCGATCTTTATGAAAAAAAATTAATATACCGCGGCGCAAGAATGATCAACTGGGACCCGGCTGCTAAAACTGCTTTAAGCGATGAAGAAGTAGAATATAAAGAATTACAGGGAAAATTATATTATGTAAAATACCAGGTTGCAGATAGCGATGAGTTTATACAGATCGCAACTCAACGGCCAGAAACAATTATGGGTGACACCGCAGTTTGTGTAAACCCCACGGATGCCAGATATGCTCATTTGAAAGGAAAGTTTGTTATCGTCCCGTTAGTCAATAGAAAAGTCCCTGTGATATTTGACGAGTATGTTGACAAAGAATTCGGTACCGGTGCATTAAAAGTTACTCCTGCACATGATATAAATGATTACAACCTGGGGCTAAAGCATAACCTGGAGATCATAAACACTTTAAATGAGGATGGCACATTAAGCGAAGAAGCACAGGTATTTGTTGGATTAGACAGGTTCGTAGCAAGAAAAAAAGCAATTGAAAAATTAGCAACAGATCATTTGCTGATAAAAACAGAAGAATACAGTTCCAGGCTTGGTTATTCACAGCGAAGCAATGCAGTCGTGGAGCCAAGGATCTCTACCCAGTGGTTTGTAAAGATGAAAGACCTAGCAGGACCTGCTTTAAAAGAAGTTACAGAGGGAAGGATCAGGATACATCCCGGTGATAAATTTTTAGCAACTTATAAATATTGGCTGGAGAATGTAAAAGACTGGTGCATCAGTCGCCAGCTTTGGTGGGGACAGCAGATACCGGCATGGTATGCGCCTGACGGTTCTTTTGCGGTAGCTGCTGAAAAAGAAGATGCATTTGCCAAATTAAAAATTAAAAATGAAAAATTAAAAATTGACGACCTCAAACAAGATGAAGATGTTCTTGATACCTGGTTTTCTTCCTGGCTGTGGCCTATCGAAGTGTTTAAGGGAATTACCAACCCGGGTAATGAAGAATTAAATTATTATTACCCTACTTCTGTTTTAGTAACCGGCCAGGATATTATTTTCTTTTGGGTGGCCAGGATGATCATGGCGGGTATGGAATTCAAGAAGGAGAAACCTTTCAGTGATGTTTATTTCACAGGTATGGTGCGGGATAAACAAGGCAGAAAGATGAGTAAGAGTCTTGGTAATTCTCCGGACCTCTTAGATCTGATTGATAAATACGGCGCTGATGCAGTTCGCTTTGGCATTATGATCTCATCTCCTGCCGGTAATGATCTTTTGTTTGATGAGGCATCCCTGGAACAGGGAAAGTTTTTCAATAATAAAATATGGAATGCGCTGAAGTTGGTCAAAATGTGGGAAAACCGTCAGGACGCTTCAAGCGGCCCGACGGATAACAATTTCGCCATTCAATGGTTTGAGAATCGTTTGAATGAAGTGAGGATTGAATTAGATGCGCAGTTCAAAGACTTTACCCTGAGTGAAGCATTGAAAACAATTTATTCTTTGATCTGGGATGATTTCTGCAGTTGGTACCTGGAATGGGTGAAGCCGGGCTTTGAACAACCAATTGCCAAAGAAGTTTATGTAAAGACAGTTGATTTTTTTGAACAGCTGATGCAGTTGCTCCATCCTTTCATGCCGTTTATTACTGAAGAGATCTATCATCAATTGAAAGAACAGAAAGATGATCTGACCGTTAAACAATTCCCTTCTGTAATTAAACCAGACAATAAGGTATTAAAGAACGGGACCTTATTAAAAGAAGTGATCACCGCTATAAGGGATGCCAGGATTAAAAATCAGCTGAAGCCAAAAGACAGTATCCGTTTGCATATCCAAACAGAGAACAAGAGCACTTATCAATCCATTGAAAGTATATTATTGAAACAGGTGAATGCTGAATCTGCCTCTTATACATCATCAGCAGTTGCCAACAGCATAACCGTGGTAGTACAAAAAGACAAATTCTTTATTGAGACAACAACTGTTCTTGATAAGTCTTCGCAAAAAGAACAATTGCAAAAAGACCTTGACTATTTAAAAGGTTTTTTAATTTCAGTAGAAAAGAAACTCGGCAATGAACGCTTTGTTCAAAGTGCCAAACCTGAAGTGATAGATATTGAAAGAAGGAAGAAAGCAGATGCAGAGGCAAAGATCAAAGTGATTGAAGAGAGTTTAGCGACACTATAATTTTTCAACACAGAGATACAGAGAAAATTGAGTTACACAGAGACAGTCTCTGTGTAACTCCTAAACTCAGTGCCTCTGTGTTGAAATTTATCTGGGAATAATACTCACCGGCAACACAAATTCAAACACCGTTCCCTGGAATCCATCAAACTGATCCCTGTCAAGGAGATGGCTAACCCGGAATCCAAATGTTAACGGATATTGGTTCCACCATTTGGTGTCAATAAAAATTTCTCCGCCCACACTGCGCTGATCGGCAGTTTGCAATTTATTTCTTGAATACACCCTGGTAAGATCATAAAATGCATTGGCTCTTATCCTTTGCAGGTATAGAATATTTCCA
The DNA here is from genome assembly GCA_035318845.1 of Chitinophagaceae bacterium. Taxonomy (GTDB): domain Bacteria; phylum Bacteroidota; class Bacteroidia; order Chitinophagales; family Chitinophagaceae; genus JJ008. The sequence continues at coordinate 2,616 of DATHDV010000233.1, read as the reverse complement.
AAACCCCAATCGGGATATAATAATGGAAAATGATAATTAGCCGACAAACGCCACATCCTGGAAAAATAGCGGCCCGTATATCCCCTTGAATAAGCAAAGCGGTTGCTGAATCCTATTTGTCCCAATGTATCTCTCTCCTGCCAGGAACCGGTCAGTACCAGGTTGTGTGAAGAAAGTATTCCGGGTGCATACACCGAAGCACTACCGATGAATTGAAAGCCCTCATATTTTGTGATGGCATGACGATGTGTTATAGAAAGAGCATAACCCGACCTTGGATAAATATGTTGCAAAGCCTGTTGAACCTGCTGGCTCCAGGAAATAAAATACTGCAGGTAACTGAAGGATGTATTGCCGATGGAATCTTTAAAGAATCCTTTGTTGAATTCATTGCGCAGCACATAATAACCACCGATATTGAAATTCTTAAAGGTTTGCCCGCTGGTCATGTTCAACGGGATATTTAAACCTATGCGTGAATCCAACTGATCCCAGTGCCTGGTCTTATTACCGGTTATCGTTTGCTGGTCAAATGTATATTGTGTGCCGAGATTCAAATACGGAAATGCTGCCCCATAAACGGCATTTAAACCAACCGAGCTCGTCTTATCATTTTGATTGTACATATAATACAATTCCGTCTGCAGCGTATTCAAAATATTTTCTCCATAAATGGAATAAGTAAAAATAGGGTCTTCATAATAGGGCCGCCAGCTGTGAAAGTTCAGCAGGCCGGTTGCTTTTTTGTAATTTTTTACAGTAAAGCTTCTTTGGGGAACGATGCCTGATAAAATATCACCCAGCTCAGCTTCATGAGCTACCGGGAATTTTTCCGTTACCACTTCAGTTGTGGTCATGCTTGTTTCATTCCACTCGATTTCTTTTTCATCCTTTTGTTTTAACTGGTAACCTTCCGCAGTAAAAGCAGACCAGGTTATTTTTCCGTTGGCTGCGTTCACAAAATAATTTCCCGACGGTCCGTTGCTGATCTTAAATATTTTTTTATCGCTGAGCCGCAGAGCAAATACATCATCATTGCCGCCATAGTTGGCAGTAAACCAGATGATGCCATTATTAACACAGGGATAACCTACCACATTATAAGAAGGTGTTGTCAACCGCATGGTATTGCCGGAAGATATCTCTGCTATTGCCAATGCCATCTTACCATCCTTTAACCGGACAGCACTCACCAACGAGTTTTCGTCAATGAATTTCGGATCGGTGAACAAACTTATCTCTGATGAATGAATAGCTTTTAGTATCTGCCCTGTTTCGGCATCCAGTATATGCAATTCACTTTTTCCATCGCTGGCCACCTGCACTGCGGCCACTTTGCTTCCGTCTTCAGAGATATCCGGGGTAAAATATTTTGATCTTTGGGTCAGTCTGCGTTGCTGTCCTGTATGCACATCGAGGATCTTTATTACAGCATAATCAACCCAACCCCAGCGTGGATCTGATTCATAAGCGGAGTAAACGATCTTGCCGTTCCGGTAGCTGAACTGCTCATCAATAGAAATATCCCTGTTCCTTAATTTATGTTCGCCATTTGCATCCTTTATATAAAAAGCAGGGCGCTGACGCATACTTGTTTTCAGGTAAAGCAATGAATCGCTGCTGATATTATAAGGGAAATAATAACTGGTCACATAACTTTTCTTTACCGGGAAAACAAACTCATCCCTTTTTAAGGAAATCCTCTCTGTATTTTTTTTATAATATTCAAAAGCCTGTTCCCTGAATGTTTTGTAATCAACACCTGCATATTTTTTGATCGCTGCCTGGAAAGGATAGAACAAGCCAACATAAGCGCTGGCATCATGGGTAACTTTTGTCCAGAAATCGGCGCCATATTTTTCTCTTCCATAATTCACCAGCAGGTAACCGAGATAATAATGGTTGGGCACATAATCTTTCAATGATCCGTTGCGCAGTTTCATCCAGGAATAATTTTTTCCTGCCTGCCACAAGGAAGGATATGCATCCAGGAAATGTGGCAACCGGCCCCTGCCCTGGTTGGTCATTACCGTTTCATTGTATACGGCATCGCCTTCATAGAACCAATCGGGAATGGCGGCATTGATGGCAAGGGACAAACCATCATCACCGGCAAGGATGTACATTAATTTACTCAATCCATTTTTAAAATTATTGAACTGCATCACATGCCGGTATTCATGCACGGACAACAGGTCGGGCCATGAAATACTTCCTTCTTCAAAATTGTTGAGAGCCGGGTTCAGAAAAAATTCGCTGCGAAAAGGACCAAGACCTACGTAGGCATTGGATATGGTGGTTTGATTTTGCAAAACGATATTGACCTTCTTCAACTTGTTGCCCAATGAGATGGACTGCGAACCAACCGCTGGATGTGCTGCCAGCCAATGAACGATCGATGCTACCCTGTTGGCCTGGCTATCGAGCCCGGTCGGAAAAATTACTCTTACTGAATCCGTATTGATCTGTTTCCATTTGAGAGATGGAGGGTTGCCGCCGAATTGCTGGCTGAATGAGGAATAAGAAATAAGGAATAAGAAATAAGAAAGTAACAGCTTTCGCATCGGTGGATATTTTATGGGAAGATACGGAGGAAAAAGTTTTGATAGATATAGA
>DATHDV010000232.1:0-13016 GCA_035318845.1 Chitinophagaceae bacterium | reverse complement strand
AAGGCGGGACTGAGTTCGCTGAGGGTTAAACCAATATTCTCTGCGTTCTCTGCGCACTCTGCGTGAACCCTTTCAAACCCGATAGCTATCGGGTAACCCAGTACTTCTTATCAGGCATTTTTTGAAATTTTAAAGGTACTTTACATTATATCCCCTAAAATGAGATGCTGTAAACAATGAGTTCCCGCAGGAAAATAAAACTAGGCCATTATACATCCCGCAACCGGGTGAAGCTGGTGAAAGGTGGTAGCGAATATTTTGATCTTTTAAAAGAATTAATTGACAAAGCCTCCCATTCTATACACCTGCAGTTTTATATTTTTCTCGAAGATGAAACAGGCATAGTGGTGATGGCAAAACTGAAAGATGCTGCTTCCCGCGGAGTAGCCATACACCTGCACCTGGATGGTTATGCTTCGCAGAAATTATCAAAAAAATATATTGCCGATCTCCGGACCTGCGGGCTGAGTGTAAAATGGTTCGAGCCGCTGTTCAGAAGCAAACATTTTTATTTTGGCCGACGGCTGCATCATAAAGTGGTAGTGGTAGATGGCGTATATTCTTTGGTTGGCGGCATCAATATCAGCAACCGCTATAATGATCTGCCGGGCCAACCGGCCTGGCTTGATATGGCCATTTATTGCGAAGGTGAAGCTTCGTATATCCTTTATAAAAAATGCCGGGAGATGTGGGGAAGTAGAAATATCACTCCCTCGGTAAGCCACGAGATGATCGAGAAATTTTGCAGGCATATTCCGGAGGAGGAGAAAACAAATGTAAGAGTGATACGGAATGACTGGGTAAGCAGTAAAAGTGAAATATGGAAATTTTATTTCAATATGTTTAATAAGGCTGAAAAAAGGATCAGCATCATGTGCAGTTATTTTTTACCCGGACGAACTTTCCGTAGAAAAATAAGCCAGGCTGTGCGAAGAGGCGTAACTGTTAAAGTAATACTGACCGGTACTTCCGATATAAAGGTTGCCAAACATGCAGAAAGATTTCTCTATGACTGGCTTTTGAAAAACAAAGTAGAGATATATGAATACCAGGAAACAGTTCTCCATGCAAAAGTGGCGGCATACGACAGCCATTTTGTTACTGTTGGCTCCTACAATGTAAATAATATCAGCGCCTATGCCAGCATGGAATTGAATATGGAGATCAAAGACAATAAATTTGCCCTTCATACCGAAAAAGAATTAAACAGGATCATAACCCATCACTGCAAAAAAATTACCCGGGAGAATTATGCGTCTTCAACACATTTTTTCAGGAGATTGTGGCAAAGGATCTGCTACCATTTTATCAATAATGTACTAAACCTGTTCACCTTTTATTTTAAACAGGAAGAATGAATTTATTCCTGGTCTCCTCCTATCCTCCTGAGCAAAGCTTTAAATGAATTCATATTCCACCCGTAAAAACGGCCACGCTGTACGACAAATTTGTTGCGGGTCGGGTGTTCCAGGAAATAGTGGAATACAAACCGGGCTGAAGGATCCTCCCAACCAACCATCTGCCCGAAACGAATATCGTTAAAGACCAGGAGAGTATCATCCCACTTTTGCACAGAATAATATCCCTGTGAGAAACGAATAAGCTTTTGCAGGTCTTCCTTGTCTTTTACCGGTTCCAGCAGGGATGCATTCCGGGGAATAAAATGAAAATCAATTTTTCTTTCCCGGTCAAATAAAGAACGGTAGCCGATATTATATCCCGAATCGTTTTCAGCCACCACATACCAGAGCCAGTTGTTCAAAGGAGTGGGCGTGGTAAAATAGTGGTTGTAACTGATTTGCTGTTTACGGAAAATATCTCTTACATCGTTATCGATTCTGATCTTATTGAGTCCGCAGTATAACAGGTAAATCGTACTCATGCCCACTCCAAATCTTATCCACCAGTTTCTTTTGGGACTATTTCTTTTTAAGATCAGCAATACAACAAAGGCCACACCCAACCAGACAGAATAAAAAGGATCGGCTACAAAGATCCAGTTGTAAGATACCCTGTAATGACTGAATGGCTCAAACCAACCAACGCCATATGAATTCATTCCGTCCAAAAACAAATGGATGAAAGCCTGGACACTAAAAAACAATATCCATTTTCTGATGGAGATATCATGCGGCCTGTGCCATCGTTCTGCCACCAATCCCAGGAAAGGAGCGATCAGGGAAACGAAAAGAAAAGAGTGTGTAAATCCCCGGTGGGCGAGCAGGTTTTCTGAGGTGTTGGTCCAGAAGGAAGCCACAAAATCAATGTCCGGTACACTTTGCGCCACTGCTCCCAGGAACATGGCTCTCTTGCCTAATTGTTTCCCGGCAAAGGCATCACCCATACAGGCACCAAGGGCAATATGTGTGAGGGAATCCACGAGCTAACTTAATTAATTTTTTGATTACCGTGTAATTCTCCTTATCCATTTACCATTTTTTCAACTGTGTCCTGTAAAATTTCCATTCGGGTGTAATAATTTTAGTTGCATCGCTCACTTCATACCAGGGGCTCAGTTTATCGTTCATTGGATTAATGACGATATGAATATCCTGCGCAGGCTGATAGCCCTGCGCCAGCATATATATTTTATTACCTTTTTTATTCACAGCTACATCAACAACTGTCATTGCATGACCGGGAAACCCTCCTTTTACCAGCACATCACCGGCATTCACGTTATTAAAATCAGTTACCGGCTTCATTTGTTTTTCTAATGAGGCAGAACCACAGTAGCCAAAAACCGTTTGGAGGTAATTATCAAACCGGGATCGATTGGCTTCTCCTGACCAATTGTACCATTTGCCGCTGTAATCCATGAAGGCAATATCAGTATATTTTTTTTCTGCAAACAAATATTCGGCCCGCAAACGCATTACAGCATCAGCGCATTGCTGCAGATCCTTAGTGCCAACTGAAATATCAAGTACAGCAAACTGGGCCGACTGGTTGCGTTTGAGCGACCCATTGTAGAGATAAACTGTTTTGTCTTTTTTTAACGGAAGAGTTCTTAACCAGGCTGCAAATGAACCAGCAACTGCAGGTACTCTTGTATATCCCGCTGGCACGGGGATCGCAGCAACAGTATTGGACATAAAAGTTGAAATAGATTCCGGAACTGCCGGAGTATTTTCCTGGATCGACCCGCAACTAATAGCTATACCCAGCAGGAGAAGAAAGGAGGATTTGAGCATGCTTATTTAAGAGTAAACACCCTGTCAATTCCATAAAGTAGGAGCAAAAAAAGTAAAATTACTCTCAAAAAAAGAGTAGTTCTTGGATTGTATCAAAAACTAAAACGAAGTTCCTTTGTAAAACAATCCTCCCCATGAAACTAATGATGTACATAGGAAATGACCTGATCGAAGCCATCCAGCTTGAAGTTGATAAGATCAGGATACCGGGCTATGTCGGTAATTTTAAACGAACCCTTAAGATGAAGTACCGTGAACTGATCAGCCAGCATTCAGACCCGCCGGATTTTTTAGTGACCAATCTCCTTCCTCAATCCAGGCAGGCGGATGGAATGAATTCATGATCATTCAATGATCCTTTCCCCATCTCTTTTCAGCGATCACTTTCCATGTACCGGCTATTAGTTTTAATAACGAAATAGTTTTGCTGCGAAAATTTTCTTTAAAGACCTTCTTTTCAAAATGCTGCCAGGCTTTTTCAAGATCAGCAGGTTTCAGATCCCGGTTGGCAATGGTGACATGCGGATGAAAAGCCCTGTTATCTTTTTCGATCACATCCCCGAAAGAACTTACAAAATGATATTCCGTCTCGTTCTTTAATTTTTCAAGCTGAGGATCTTCCAGCACCCGGATAAACAATACCCGTTTCCCAAACTTTGAAAAACCATCCAACTGAATTTCCAATTCGTTCATGTCACTTTCAAAATCCTGTAAAGTTTCCTTCAATCTCTTTTCCTTGTCTTCATCCAGCCAGAACGGGGGAACCAACGTAATATGTGCCGGAGATTTTAATGCAACAACACAGCCGAATTGTTCCTTCATCCAATTCTTGAACCGCAGAACATCCTCATTGGTTTCCGGGGGGCAAACTATTGCAACGAAGTACATATTGTAGCTGGAAGAGAAGTTCATCACGGAGTTTTAACAAAATTGGCTAAGTAAATAATGCATATCCCGGCCTATATCAACGGCTGCACAAAGAAATTGTTATACCTTGCATCTGTTTCCCTGTAAAATTTTTTTATGCCCAGATCTTTTCATGTCCTTCTGTTCTGTATCCTTTTTAATCCATGCTCTGCTCAATTTAACTGGGAATTATCAAAACAAAAGGATGGTATCAGTGTTTATTTATCCGATGTGGCGGGCTCCGTTTACAAAGCTGTAAAAGTGGAGTGCACACTGACAGGCACCTATGTCAAACTGGTTAGTATTTTGACCAATGTTCCTCAATTCAGTAAATGGATATACAATACCAAGGCCAGTTGGGTTTTAAAACAAAATACTCCGCTTGATCTTATTTATTATTCAGAAACTCATATGCCATGGCCCCTCTCCAACCGGGATTGCGTCATTCATATGAAGATAAAAACAGACAGTCTTCCACGATTCCTGACTATAGTAGGGACCGGCGAACCCGATCTTTTCCCACCCATACTCACCAAAGTACGGGTTCCTTTTTACAGAGCAAACTGGAAAGTGACAATGCCTACCGCAAAAACGATCCATATAACTTATATACTGGAAATTGACCCGGGTGGCGATATTCCTGCCTTTATCGCCAATTCATTTGCCGATAAAGGGCCACTTGGAACTTTCACCAACCTGGCTGAACGTCTTAAAAAATAAACGGAACACTGTCTCCGGATCATTTCTGTTTTCCAACCAATATCCTGGTAGCAGACTGCTGCAAGTTTTTTGATCTTATGCTGCATTTTGTTTGGTAATTTAGCCGGGCCGAAAACAAATTATCATGCATATAGAATCCGATATTAAACTTGGTTTTAAAGATGTAATGTTAAGACCCAAACGTTCTACCCTTAGTTCAAGGTCAGAAGTGTCTTTGATCCGGAAATTCAAATTTTTACATAGCAGCAATACCTGGGAAGGCATCCCGATCATGGCGGCTAATATGGACACCACCGGAACCATGGAAATGGCGAAAGCCCTTGCATCGCATCAATTGTTTACTGCCATTCATAAACATTATTCAAAAGCACAATGGAAAACATTTATGCAAACTGCTGGTGAAAGTATCACTGAACATATAGCAGTAAGTACCGGCACCAGTGCTGACGATGCCAAAAACCTGGATAATATTCTAAAAGAAAATACTTCTTTAAAATTCATCTGCATCGATGTGGCCAATGGGTACTCTGAAAAATTTGTATCCTTTGTTAAATCAACAAGAGATAAATATCCCGGCAAAGTGATCATGGCAGGTAATGTAGTGACCGGGGAAATGGTGGAAGAATTATTACTCGCCGGTGCAGATATCATTAAGGTCGGAATTGGTCCTGGTTCGGTATGTACAACCCGGGTAAAAACGGGTGTGGGTTATCCGCAGTTGTCAGCCATTATTGAATGTTCGGATGCAGCACATGGCCTGGGTGGCCAGATCATTTCAGACGGAGGCTGTAAAGTACCGGGTGATGTGGTGAAAGCATTTGGTGGCGGCGCCGATTTTGTAATGCTGGGCGGCATGCTCGCCGGGCATGAAGAAAGCGGTGGTGAATTAATCGAAAAAGATGGTAAACGATATAAGTTGTTTTATGGAATGAGTTCTGAAACGGCCATGACCAAGTATGCCGGTGGCGTAGCAGATTACCGGGCATCCGAAGGAAAGACCACACAGATCCCTTATCGTGGAAATGTAACAGACACGGTGCAGGATATTTTGGGCGGGCTTCGTTCTGCCTGCACTTATGTGGGAGCAAGATCATTAAAAGAACTCAGCAAGCGAACTACTTTTATTCGTGTAGAGGAACAGCATAATGAATGGTTCACTGAATAATATATCACAAAAAAAATCTCAAATCTCAAGAAACAAATAACAAATAAAAATTCTAAATAGCAAATTCCAAAAAAATACAAATCTCAAATCCGAACCCTTTTGGATTTTTTTTCTTTTTGCCTTTCTTTTTTTGGTTCTTGTTTTTTGGTTCTTATTTTTTAGTTTTAGTATATGCAGCTCCATTTCCAGGTTGTTATATGTGGATAGTCAATTAATACAAACAAAAAATTGAACGATGTTGAAAAAGAGGCAGGATTATATTTCATGGGACGAATATTTTATGGGAGTGGCTTTGTTATCCGCCAAAAGAAGTAAGGACCCCAGCACACAGGTCGGGGCTTGTATCGTTAGCGATAAAAATAAGATCGTTGGCGCCGGTTACAATGGTCTGCCCATGGGTTGCGACGATGATGAATTTCCCTGGGAAAAAACAGGAGCATTCCTCGATACAAAATATCCTTACATCTGCCATGCAGAACTGAATGCCATATTAAATAATATCGGCATGGACCTGAAAGGCTGCAAAATTTATACAGCACTTTTTCCCTGCAATGAATGTTCAAAAGCAATTATTCAATCCGGGATCACGGAAGTGATCTACCTCTCTGATAAATATGAAGGCACTGATATATTCAAAGCATCGAAGTTCATGCTTGACAAAGCTGCTGTGAAATACCGGAAAGTGGAATCAAAGCTTATGGATCTTGTTTTGTCTTTTAACGAAGTGGATGTGTAAGTCCTTCCGGGCTATTCACTGATAACATCCCAGGGAGTTACTATTTTAGGATCCTTATCCTCATCTTTTGGCCGGTTCTTATCATCCGGTATCTCAAGTACCTCGTTCGCTGTATCATTGGAGATATCAACGGAGATATCTAAATTTTTAAAGTCTTCTTCGCTTATCACATCATTCTTATCCCGGATATGCTTCCTTACCACCTGCTTGGGTGTTTTACCCTTTTTACCGGATTTTTGAGGAATTTGATTGTCCGTTTCTTTTCCCGGTACAACAGATTTTTTTTCTGCTTTTTTCATAAAACGATTATTACTTTTTAAGTACAGTTAAAAATAAATGTTTATGAACCCCGAAAGTTTGATAAATGACAATTGAAAAATCCAAAAAAAGCCGGCTAACGCCGGCTTTGATCACCAGTGATTAAAACCTGGTATAATTAAATTTCTGCCCACCGACCGTTGCTTCATACATCAATCCGCCCCTTTGCTGGGTAAATACCATTACACCTTCTTTATACATTACATTCGCCGAAACCCCGGCAGTTGCTGCAACAGCTGAAACCTGCGCAGAGAATTCAAAATTATTTTCTTTGAACTTGTCAAGATCGGCTTTGGTCTCAAAGAATATTACTTCCTTGTACACCTGGCCTCCCAGTTGGGCACCAACAGTTAGCTGCGTAAGTCTTGCTTTACCAACAACAATACCCTTTTCATATACAACGCCACTACCGGCAGCACCGCCTATTCCCATTCCTCCTTTCCCAACATTCGGGAAAATGACATACCCGTATGAAGTGCTGAATAAATTCTTAATGACCCCACTTGTATTTTTAAATTCCTGTTTTGTGACCTTGCTATCACTAACTAGTTTTTTGTCTTTGCTGTTTGTTTGGGCATTGGTAAAAATGCCGGTAAGAAGTACCAGTAATAAAAAGCCATATTTTAATACTGATACACTGATTGACTTTTTCATACAATTTTTTTTACGGTTAACAAAGAGCAGGCAATACCTGCTATAATAACAGGCAAACATTTTGCCAAAAAAATGAAATAACAAAAAGATAATATTAAGACCTGACAAAATGCCCGGCCAGATACGGCCGGGCACCTGATCTTATATTCATAACCTATTCTACCCTGTTTAATGATTGCCCCTGTTGTCATTACCCCTGTCATATCCACGACCTCTGTATGTTTTATACCTGTCGTAGTTCCTGTTATAGGTCTGTCTTCCATTCCAGCCTCTATACCTTGCATATTTTGCTCTGTAAACATCAGCATGCATGTAAGGCCTTGGCTCATTAATTACAACTTTGTAACTGTTGTAAAGGTTATAGCTCCTGTACCTGTAAGGCAGGGAGGTTGAAAATACCCAGCGACCATTGTTGAAGTACACAAATTGCCTTTGGGGAACAGAATAATAAACATCTATATCCGGCAAATAATAATACTCAGCATAATCATAGCCTGCCGGGCCCCAGTCAGGTTGTGTTCCTATATTGAAGTTTAGATTAAACCTGAACTGCGCCTCTGTCTTTTGTACACTTGCAGTAAACATTACTACTGCCATAACTAAAATGATCTTTTTCATAACATGATATTTTGATACACCTGGTTATTTCCAAACATGATGCCATTCATCGGCAACAGCAGGTTTTCCACCATCGTAGCTATTGTGAACCAGAGGGTTAAAGTTTTTGCTAACAATTCAGTTTAGCTTATAAGATGAGCCTGTTTAATTAATTATTACGTTAAAATAAAAAAGGAGTAAAAACCTCCTCATTATTATTTGTCATAATACTTTCATGACGAAAAACCCGGAACAGGTCTACATATTTATTGAAAATTATTTTGGATCGGCCGGTTATTAACTAATAACATCCCAGGGAGTTACGACTACAGGATCTTTGTCCTCATCTTTTGGGCGTTCTTTATTGCCAGGGATCTCAAGAGGTTGCTGTGCTGTATCATTGGAGACATCAATGGAGATATTTAAATTCTTAAAATCTTCTTCTGTTATTACATCGTTCTTATCCAGGATATGCTTACTTATTATCTGCTTTGGTGTTTTGCCTGTATAACTGGATCTCTTACGAATTGGTTTTGTCAATTCTTTGTCGTTGCCCGGAGTCTTCAATTTTTTTTCTGCGTTCTTCATAAAATGATTGTTATTTAAATTAAACTTAATAATGCATAAAGTAAGTGGTGGGCCGGCTATAATACAAGCATAGTAAAGCTATGTGGTATTCACGGGGTTTGGAGTTATTTTTTTTATAAATAAGGTCTGTTATATTGAATACAGGCGGGACCTGTGAATAATATAAATGATTTCAGGAATTGTGTAACAATTGACCTGGTTAACGGGCGCAGGTTTGCATCTAAAAATAACACGGCACAATATTAGTATTCGCCAATATGCAGAATTTCCCGGCTGCCAGGAAAAAACGGGATTTAGAGAACCCATGCAAAGGATCAAAACAAAATTCAAAAAAGTCGCATCTACACATACGGGACGAAAAATAATCTTCGGAATTCTTTTTTTTCTTCTTGTCGCCATCGCAGGCGCACTGTGGTACTGGAACACCCATAAAAAAGCGATCTTAAGAAATAAACTGGAAAATGCTGTCCGGGAAAAAAGCGGGGGTCTTTATAATATAAAATTTGATAGTCTCGACATGGATGAGATCAATGGTTATTTATCGATCACCAATATGATCTTGCTGACTGACAGTACCCGCTTCCAGCAACTTAAAAGCATGGGGAAAGAACCCTCCATCCTGATGGACATTCATATCCCGGAGATCAGTGTCTCAGGTGTAAAGACATCCCGTGCATTAATTGACGACGAGATCGTGGGTCGTACATTAGAAATAAAAAATCCGGTGATCCATATCATTTATACCAATGCCGGTAAGGACTCATCCCGCAAAGTTCCTCCCAAAGAAATATACGAACAGCTCTTAGGCAACATGGACCTTATACAAGCCGACACGGTATTAATAACCGGCGCACAGATCACTACCAGTAATGTCCGGACAAAAAAAACAAATGCACAAATACAGGGTATCAATGTTATGCTGCTGGATGTAAAAGTTGACAGCAGCAGCAATGCAGATACTACCCGTATACTTTTTGCCAAAAAGATAAGTATCAGTTGCGGGAAAGTGGCCTGGACATCTGACAGCAAACTATATCATTACAGCGCCGATAGCATTTCGATGAGTTCTGTATCCCGTGATTTTCGTATCAAAAGTTTCCGGATGGCTCCGACAATGAATGAAGATGCATTTGTAAGATCCCTTCCCGCGCAGGATGACCGGTTTGATTTTTCATTCAGCAATATTCAACTGCAAAATATAGACCTGCTGCAGTTGTTTGAAGAAAACCTTGTGGCAGACAGTATGCTGGTCGGTTCGGCAAGTTTTAAAATATACCGTGACCTCATCATACCCCGGGATACAAAGAACCGGGTAGGATATTACCCGCAGCAGTCGATACAGCGTATTCCTGCATCCTTCAAGGTTGGCAAAGTGATCGTATCGGGTGGTTTTCTTGAATATAAAGAAAGAAATCATATCACCCGCCAGTCCGGCAAGGTTCAGTTTTATAGCCTGTATGGCAGCATCAACAATTTTACCAATGATAAGAAAGCGATCGCGGTCAATAATATCATGACCGTTGATCTGAACTCAAGATTTCTGAATAAAACTCCAATGAAAGTGAGCTGGGTTTTTTACCTGTTAAATCCCAAAGGCCGGTTTGATGTAAAAGGATCGATGGGCCCGATCGAGGGGACCGATCTAAATGTACTAACAGAACCTATGGGACCAGCCAGTATAAAAAAAGGAAGGATCAATGGAGCGGAGTTCAACTTACAGGGTCATAATTACGGCATGGACGGCACGGTAAGATTTCTATACGAAGATCTCAGGGTAACCATGCTTGAAAAAGACAAAGGAGTAAAGGAACTGGATAAAAAATCATTGCTGAGCTTCATTGCCAATATCGCTATAAAGAATTCTAACCCCAAAAAAAATGAAGAAACCCGGGTAGCGCAGGTACATCTCGACCGGGACATCAATCATTCGATCTTCTATTTGGCATGGAAAACTATTTTCAAAGGGTTAAAAGAAACGGCGGGGCTGAAGCAATGATCGGCATCCATAAAATTTTTGATTTGTTATCATCCCTTATTTTTACAAAAAATATTCATGAGTAATACCGCAACAAAAGGCCTGATCCAAACCAATAAAGGGACACTTCATTTTGAATTGTATGATGACGATGCACCCGGAACAGTTGCCAATTTTAAAAAACTGGTGAGTTCAGGTTTTTACAACGGTCTTAAATTTCACAGGGTGATACCCAATTTTATGGTTCAAACAGGTTGCCCGCAAGGAACAGGCGTGGGCGGACCGGGCTGGAGTATTAATTGTGAGACCAACGGGAAAAAACAAATACACGACCGGGGAGTGATGAGCATGGCTCACCGCGGTTTGAATACAGGAGGCTCCCAGTTCTTTATCTGCCATAACCGTGCAGGTACCGCCCACCTGGATGGAGTACATACCTGCTTTGGAAAACTCACCGATGGCTTTGAGACCCTCGATGCCATCCGGGCGGGAGATACCATGGAAAAAGTAGAACTGGTTTAGTAATAGAAAATTTTGCTTTCCCGGTATATTTCTTAATTTTCAATATTATTCCTTCCCTTTGCAGACTTTCACGATCCCCTGAATTATTAATTCACCAATTTAAAAATGCAAAAAATGAAAAGGGTAAGATTCTTTACAATGACCAGTATGGCTGCAGGTATCATCCTGTTCAGCTCCTGCAATTCCAACAGTGATAAAAAAGCTGAAGAGAACAAAACGGACAGTTTGACCACTATAACAACTATTACTTCTCCCTCCGGTCCAACCGAGGTGATGATCGTAAAGCACAAAGTGGCTAACTATGGTAATTGGAAACCCGGCTATGAGGCACATGACTCCGCCCGTCTTGCCAACGGTCTTCACAGTTATGTCATCGCAAGAGGTGTGGAAGATTCTAATATGGTATTAGTGGCAATGACAATGGATGACGTGAACAAAGCAAAAGCAATGGGTTCGGACCCCGGCCTGAAAGACGTGATGAAAAAAGCTGGTGTGATGGGGACTCCTGAAATTGACTACCTCCACTCCGTGCTGAATGACACTACTTCCATTCAGCAAACAATAAGACTGATGATAAGGTATAAAGTAAAAGATTACGATGCCTGGAAAAAATCTTTTGACAGTAATAAGCAGGTAAGAGCGGATGCCGGTCTTACCGACAGGGTTGTTGCTTATACGGTTGGTGATAATCATAATATCACACTTGTATTTGCGGTTGCCGATATGGACAAGGCAAAAGCATTCCTTGACTCAAAAGACCTGAAAGAAAGAAGGGAAGCAGCAGGTGTGGAAGGTCCGGTAACTGTCTACTTCTACAGGATCGTACAGAAATATTAGAACATTGAATTGTGTTATACCGGGCGGCAGTTAACTAACTGCCGCTTTTTATTTTAATATCTTCTTCAGCACGTTGAGTTTACCGTCAATTCTCTCAGTATAATCAAGCTCAAGGATCCTGGCGACCAACGGGTACACGTTTACGTTCTCAAAATCACCGGTTTTTTTGTTTTGTTTAAAAGCAGGACCCCAGGCAAAGAATGTTGCGTGCATGTCCGTCAAAGCAGGATCAAAGCCATGCTTGCCGGGTGTGATGCGCCTGCCGCCAATATTAAAGACCTTTGGCAAATGCGGTATAAGTATGATATCACCGATCCTGTTATAGTTATCATCCGCTTTGCTGTAATGCCATCTTTTCGGCATCTGGCTGGTCAGATAAACATCGTAGTCCCCTGCCCCGGCTTTTAATTTTTCATATGTTGGTAATATATCAGCAGAATTTTTTGCATATAGCTGCAATAATGCATCGCTGTTAGGAATAATGAATTTCAATGTATCGATCGCTGCAGGTAAAGCTATCCCCTTCACTGTATCGACTGTCGTCATTCCATGATCGGCAAGAAAGATGAAGTTTACAGGTAACTGCAGCGAGCTTATGCTGGCCACCATTTTACCAATTGCCTTATCCACGAACTGCACTGCCTCTCCTGTCTCTTTTGATTCGGGGCCATACCGGTGCGCCGCATGATCCACTTCAGGCAAATAAAATGTTATCAGGTGCGGACGTTTTCCCGCCGGCAATTGCAACCAATCCTTCACTACCTGTATGCGGTCGTCGATGCTTATCTTTTCATTGTAATAATA
>DATHDV010000231.1:0-7977 GCA_035318845.1 Chitinophagaceae bacterium | reverse complement strand
AGAACATGGTAGGGATGATCCGGCAACCTTCCTTTATTTTACACGATTTGATTTTTTTAAATACACTTCCGCAAACTGAATGGGAAAATGGTTTTGCAGAGATCATCAAACATGCCTGTATAAAAGATGCGGGGATGTTTGCTGAACTGGAAAGGAATTCATTGAAGACTTACCAGGGAAGTCAAAGATCAATTACTGATTTGATCCAACGGAATGCGATCCTTAAAACAAAAGTGGTGCAGAAAGACGAGTTTGAAAAAGGAGAGAGGCGCCTATTGAATTTCGGGCATACGATCGGTCATGCATTGGAAAATCAGTATGAGTTATTGCATGGGCAGGCTATTTCCATTGGTATGACCTATGCCTGTCATATTTCAGAACAATTAACAGGTTTCAAAGAAACAGAAAGAGTTGTAAGTGTTTTAGAGAGATACCATCTTCCGACTTATGCATCATTCAACAAGCAAAAAGTATTTAATGTGCTGAAGATGGATAAGAAGCGGGAGAGAAAGGAAATGAATTATGTGTTGCTGGAGAAAATTGGTAAAGGGGTTGTAAAAACCATTTCGTTGAAACAACTGGAAAAGATCATCCAAGATTTATAGTAGTGAAAGTAACTATACATCCATCTACATTAAAAGGGACCATCAAAGCGCCGGCTTCCAAAAGTTCGATGCAAAGGGCATTGGCTGCTTCTTTATTAAAAAAAGGAGAGACAATTATTCATAATCCGGGCCATAGTAATGATGATAAAGCAACAATGAAAGTAATTGAAGGGTTGGGAGCTGTCATCAAAATTGAAAAAGATAAATTAATAATTGAAAGTAACGGTGTAAATCCTGTAACTGCTGAAGTAAATTGTGGCGAAAGTGGTTTGGGTATCAGGATGCTGACCCCAATTATAGCATTGAGCAAAAAGGAGATCACTATTAATGGCGGGGGAAGCCTGCTGGACAGACCAATGGATCTCTTTGATAAAATTTTTCCGCAACTAGATGTAAAAGTAAAAAGCAATAACGGGAAGCTTCCGTTGACCATACAGGGCCCGTTAAAACCTGCCAATATTGAAATCGATGGTTCATTGAGTTCTCAATTCCTTACAGGTTTGCTGATGGCATATGGAGCCTCCCTAAACCCCTCCGAAGGAAGGGCTTTCGGAGACTCAGACAATTCGAACGTTTCTATAAAGGTTCGTAACCTAAAAAGCAAACCTTACATTGATTTAACATTGGATGTAATAAAGCAGTTTGGATTAAGAGTGCCAGAAAATAAAAACTATGAAGAATTTATTTTTCATAATGACTCTTCGCAAATCCCCCCTTCGGGGGGTGGGGGGGCTTACACAATAGAAGGCGATTGGAGCGGTGGCGCATTTCTTCTTGTTGCAGGTGCTATCGCAGGACCGATAACAGTAAGAGGATTGGATATAACATCAACACAGGCAGACAAAGCTATTGTCGATGCATTGATGAAGGCTAATGCAGGTATTGCCATCGAAGCAAAGGGAATTAAAATTCATCCGGCTGAGATGAATGCATTTGATTTTGATGCTACCGATTGCCCCGATCTGTTTCCACCCTTAGTTTCTCTTGCAGCTTATTGTAAAGGTGAGACAACAATAAAAGGAGTAAGCAGGCTAATACATAAAGAAAGTAACCGGTCTTTGACATTACAGGAAGAGTTTGGAAAAATGGGAATAAAGATTGAATTGAAAGAGGATGTGATGATCATTCATGGTGGTAAAGGAGTAAAAGGGGCTAAAGTTCATTCGCATCATGACCATCGTATTGCTATGGCCTGTGCTGTCGCTGCATTGAAAGCAGAAGGTGAAACTATTATTGAGGAAGCCGGGGCGGTGAAAAAATCTTATCCTGATTTTTTTAATGATCTAAATAAGCTTGGTGCAAAAACCAGGAATCGTTTTTCGTTACCTGATGAAGTATAATCAAAGTATATTTGAACAATCATAAACATTTAAAACTCCCCTTTAGGGGATGGGGGCATTATGAATTCATTCGGCCGCATATTCCGCATTTCCATTTTTGGTGAATCGCATGGCGAATCAGTTGGGATTGTCATAGATGGTTGCCCGGCCGGTTTATCATTAACAGTTGAAGATCTTTTGCCCGACCTCGAAAGAAGAAAAGGGGGCACTCAAAAAGGAACGACACCAAGGAAAGAAGAAGACCTGCCCATTTTCAAAAGCGGGATTTTCAATGATAAAACAACCGGGGCGCCGATCACTATTTTATTTGAGAATAAAAATATCCGAAGCGCCGATTATGAACGCCAAAGAGATGTGCCCCGCCCGGGTCATGCAGACTTTGTAGCAAAGGCAAAGGCTGGCGGTTATGAAGATTACCGCGGCAGCGGACATTTCAGCGGAAGATTGACGGTGGCTTTAGTTGCAGCTGGTGTGATCGCAAAGAAATTGATGAATTGTATTGAGACCTCACCCCAAACCCCTCTCCGGGGGAGAGGGGCTTCCGGAGACTCTGCTAATCCGGGATACATTACTAATTCGCCGGATAACTGGAAAACATTATCAGTATTTGCAAAGCAAAATAGAAAAAACCCGACTGAAGCTGAAGATAAGTTATGGCAGGAAGTAAGAAACAGAAAAATAAAAGGATATAAATTCAGAAGGCAGCATCCCATTAATGGATTTATTCCTGATTTCGTTTGCCTCGAAAAAAAACTGATCGTAGAAATCGATGGGGGCTATCATAATGATGAAGAACAAGCAAACTACGATGCAATAAGAACAAAATGGCTGGCTGCTAATGCTTACAAATTAATGCGGTTTACAAATGAGCAGGTTTTACAAAATACAAATTGGGTGGTGGAAGAAATAGGAAATATTCTTCTTTCGGAGTCTGACTCTCCCTCTCCTTCGGAGAGGGAGTTGGAGGGTGAGGTCAAAATAACCGCAACAATCCTCGAGATAGGTGGAGAATCTGATCTGGACAAAGGCCTTCAAAAAGCAATTGACAATAAAGATTCGATCGGTGGCATCATTGAATGTCGTGTCAACGGGTTGCCGGTTGGATTGGGTGAACCTTTCTTTGATTCGGCTGAATCATTACTCGGTCATATCGTATTTGCGATCCCGGCAGTTCGGGGTATTGAATTCGGGACAGGTTTTGCCGCTGCAAAAATGTTTGGCAGCCAGCATAATGATGCGATCGAGAATATGCAGGGCAAAACAAAAACCAATCATGCCGGTGGAATTGTGGGTGGGTTGACAAATGGAAATGAATTGGTATTCCGGATCGCCATCAAACCAACATCATCCACGCCCAAAGAGCAAACAACACTCAACTGGGAAACGGAAAAAGTGGAAACCGTTTCGGTAAAAGGCCGTCATGATCTTTGTATTGCACTGAGAGTGCCGGTCATTTTAGAAGCTGTTACTGCCATTGTATTGGTTGACCTTCTTTTATTGGAACAAAGGATCAAAAGAATATTATAATGCCCATCATTTATCATGTAACGACAACCGAAGACTGGAATGCTGCAAAGCAAAAAGGATATTATGAGCATGCTTCATTGAAAGATGAGGGCTTTATCCATTGTTCCCAGGACCAGCAAATAGCAGGTGTATTAGAAAGATACTTTGCTGGTAAGACTGATCTTGTAAAACTGGTCATTGATACAGACAAACTCAGCAGCAAATTTGTTTTTGACTGGTCGCCTTCATTGGCTGATACGTTCCCGCATGTTTATGGGCCTATAAATGCTGACGCTGTAATTGATGTTATTGCTTTATAGTTCCTTCTTCAACTTTTTAAAATCAATATCCAGTATTTCAAACCTGCTTCCATTGTTCAGGAAGAAATGCCACCACTCCGTATCGAAGGCCTTAAACCCATATTTCTCCATCGTTGATCTTAATAAGCCGCGGTTCTGCAAAATTTCTTCCGGCAGATTGGTAAATGTCTGATGTGCTGTATCCGTAAAATTATCAAAGCCGGTCCCCATATTCAGTTCCTTACCTGTTTTCAAATTGATGATGGTCAGGTCAACCGCAATGCCCCGGTTATGCCCGCTTCCTTTTGAAGGATTGGCTACATATCTTTCATCATGCACCAGTTCCCAAAATTTTACCGTGACTGAATAAGGCCGGTAAGCGTCAAAGACCTTTAACCCCAAACCATTTTCGTTTAATTCGGTTTGTACTTTTTGCAAAGCTTCAGCAGCAGGGAAACGCATAAAAGTGATAGTTGTGTTTTCGGGATACATCAACCGGTGCATGAAATTATTTGTAGTGGCATAACGCAGGTCGTATATGATCCCGGGAATAAAGGTTTTTAATTCCACCATTTTTTTTGAAGGATCGTTTTTTACTTGCGCACGGTAATCAGTCAGCTTATTTGTAACCGGTGGCCGTACAAAGCCTGAATCCTGCGCATTTGCATGCAGGAACAGGGCAGTTGAAAAAATAAACAGCAATGACTGCTGAATGTAAAAACGTTTCCTTATTTTGTTAGCCATATCCAAACGGTTCTGTGCAGGTAATTTAGTGTAAAAACGGATATGATGATGTATTGCGGAGCTTAGCGAAGCAATACTTTTCGCCACACACCACTCATGAGGACAAAACATTTTTTGTGTTTTCTTGCTATTGGCATGATTGGCCTGTTTGTTTTTGCGTCCTGCAATTCAAAAGGCAAAAAACCAGCTGATACTATTGCCAGCACACCCGAAGACCTGCAGGAAAAAGTAAAAAGCATTATCAGGAGCTCAATGAAGCAGGCTGTCGATAATAATGGCAGGCTGGAAGATTCAACCATACTATTAACCCAGGCCAGGATTGCAAAGCTGTTCTACGAAAAAAATGGGTTTACACCCATTTGGTGTGGTAAAGAACAATGGCTCTCATCGGGGGATTCATTATTTCAATTTATCGAAAAGGCTCAACTATTCGGTTTATTCCCGGAAGATTACCATGTTAAAGAATTAGCGGCGATCCGGGAAAAATTTATTGTTGACAGCGCTGCAAGATCAGACCGGAAAGATGCGATGCTGTGGTCAATGGCGGAAATGATGCTGACTGATGCATTTGTCCGTATGACAAAAGATATAAAACTCGGAAGGCTCCCGCAGGATAGTGTAACGCTCAGGAAAGATTCCGTATTAAGCGATGAATTTTACCAGCAACAGTTTGATGCATTACAACAAACCGGGTCGGTAAACCAGGTTATGCAATCATTGGAGCCAAAGCAAAGAGGATACAGGTTATTAAAGAAAGGTATCCAGAAATTCCTCGACAGCGCCGATTACCGGCCATTCACGATTGTACCTTCTCCCGGAAAAGATGTGGTTCAATTTAAAAAAGCATTGCAGAAACGGTTATACGAAGAAGGTTTTATCGGATCGGATAGTGTATCCGCTGATTCCATACAACTGGCACAGGCCATAAAAAAATTTCAGCAAAAAAAAGGTATTGCTGTGGATGGCAGGGTAGGTGATGGGACTATCCGTATGCTGAATATTAATGACCGGGAGAAATTTATCCGTATTGCCATTAGCATGGATAAGTATAAGATGTTGCCTGAGATAATGCCATCAAAATATATTTGGGTTAACCTGCCGAGTTACCAGATGCAATTCATAGAAGGTGATTCAGTAAAGATCTCATCAAAAGTTATTTGCGGCAAGCCTAAAACAAGGACGCCGCTGCTTACTAGTAATATTTCTGAATTAATAACCTATCCTCAATGGGTGCCGCCTCCCAGTATTATTATGAAAGAGATCTTACCGGCGCTTAAAAAGAGCCCGGGCTATCTTGCCAGGAAAGGATTTAGCCTGTTAGATTCAAAAGGGGAAGAAGTGGATCCTTACACTGTTGATTGGTCCAAATACAATAAAGGGATTCCATACCGGGTGGTGCAGGGTAGTGGTGATGACAATGCGCTTGGTATATTGAAATTTGTATTCAGCAATAAATATTCTGTTTACCTGCATGACACGAATCAGCGTTACCTGTTCGGGCAAACCATGCGGTCATTGAGTCATGGTTGCGTACGGGTGCAGGAATGGGAAAAACTGGCTTTTTATATTTTGAGGAATGACAGCATAAGTGCAGGTGGTGGCGGTTATGCAAAAGCTGATTCGATGCGTAGCTGGTTGCAAAAAAAACAGAAACACAGTATTGCCATTAAATATAAAATACCTGTTTTTATCAGGTATTTCACCTGTGAAGGCAGGGAGGGCGGTATTGTTTTTTATGATGATATTTACGAAAATGATAAAATGCTCAGAGGAAAGTATTTTGCCAGTAAATAGCAGGATATTTCAGGTTGATGATGCCAACCTGCGACCAGCGGGGCTTCTGGGGAAAAATCATTCTCGTTAATGTGGTGAATATGAGGGAAATAATTTATTTTCGGATATTGAACTTACCAGTTATTTTTGTTCAGTTTTCTAACCAAACTATCTCTTTATGAAGAAGATACTCTCCGTATTGTTCGCGGTATATATGTTGATTTCAGTTTCCTATGGGCAAAAAGAAAATTACATAAGGCCTAAAGCTATTGGCGTTAGTTTCTTTTTGAATGATTTTATTACCCCAAACAGAATACGAACCGGCTCGCTCAGCCAGGTAATCAGCGATAAGAAATTTGCCAGGATGAGAGAAATGTCTCCCGGTCTGTCACTTCATTATTTTCAGGGCATATCCAATCATGTTGATTTTAATGCAAGCTTTGGAGGGTCGTTTATCAATTACCCCATGCCCAATAAAACATTTTTCAATGATAATTTACTCCTGGAAGCAAGCGCAACAGTAAACCTGAAGATGACAACTGAAAAATACTGGGTTCAGCCATACATTATTGCCGGTATCGGCGGGCATAAGTACAAGTATTTCTATGGTGCTTTTTTGCCGGTAGGTTTAGGTATGAAAGTCAATTTCTGGGATGAGGCTCATCTCTTTATTACATCAACATACAGGGTTCCTGTTACTCTTGAAACATCTAACTATCATTTGCAGCATAGCATTGGTATAGCCGGGGCATTGAAGAAGAGAGCTCCAAAAGTGATCCCGGTTTTAGACCGTGATAAGGACGGCGTTCCTGATAATATAGATGCTTGTCCTGATGATCCCGGACCAGCTGCTTTGCAGGGCTGCCCTGACAGAGACGGAGATGGTATTCTTGATAAAGATGATAAATGCCCGGATGTAAAAGGTGTTGCCCGCTACCAGGGTTGCCCGATACCGGATACTGATAAGGATGGTATCAATGATGAAGAAGATAAATGTCCTACCGTGCCGGGTCTTGTTCGCTACCAGGGCTGCCCGATACCGGATACGGATGGAGATGGTATCAACGATGAAGAAGATAAATGTCCTACTGTTCCGGGTCTTTCCCGCTACCAGGGTTGCCCGATACCGGATACAGACGGAGATGGTGTAAATGATGAAGAAGACAGGTGTGTTACCATTCCTGGTCCAAAAGAAAACTTTGGATGTCCCATTATTCCACCGGAAGTGAAGAAGAGAGTGGATGTGGCAGCTAAGAATATCCTTTTTGTTACCGGCAGTTACAAATTGCAGGCATCTTCAAATAAAGGTTTGAATGATGTAGTTAAGATCATGAATGAATATCCCGGAGCAATGCTGTCCATTGATGGTCATACCGATTGGGTGGGCACTGATGAATACAACCAGACCCTTAGTGATAACCGTGCTAATGCCGTTAAGGCTTATATCGTAAGCAAGGGTATTGATGCAAACCGGATCACGGCAACCGGACATGGTGAAACTATGCCGATAGCTGATAATAAAACAGCGGCTGGCCGTCAGAAGAACCGCCGTTCAGAAATGACACTTAGTTATTATAAATAAGTAAACAACTTATAAATGAAAAGTCCCCCGATAATTACCGGGGGATTTTTTTTGAAAAACAAATCTAAAAATTTTACATATCGTTCTGTTAGTTGCTTATCAATTCCTTTTTGTCTTGCTTTTTTTGC
>DATHDV010000230.1:0-5011 GCA_035318845.1 Chitinophagaceae bacterium | reverse complement strand
CAACCAGGTAAGTATATATTGCCATTTTAGTGGGTAGGGAAACAGTATTGCTGTTTAATGCTTCATCAATAGTGAGACCGGAAGCGGCAAACTCATCTGCCAGCGGTTCAGCAAAACTGCTGTAATTATTTTGCCCGTTATAAGAAATGGTTTGTTTGAAATCAGCCACTTTCGTAACAGTGATACCAAAACTGTTTTTGGATTTATCTCCGAAACCTCCAAAAACAAAACCCGATGTACCTAATCCAAAATTATTTTGGTCAGTGCCGTTATTGGTTGTTCCCCGGAAACTGCCTGTTCCTTTTCCAAACCGGTAAGCAGGAGTAAGGATAATGTCTGAAGTTTTATAAAATGCCAATCCCGCAGGGTTCACGATCAATGCTGTTGCATCACCACCGAGTGAACCCATGGCGCCACCGATGGCCTGGTTGCGGGCTGTTCCCATTTGTGGTCTCCATGAAAGACGAAGAGCTTCTTCCGGCACCTGTGCCGAAACCTGCTGTGCGGCCAATATCAGAATGACGATATATAATTTCTTGTTCATAAATGGTATTGATTATTTATGATAATAAAATGCAGGAAACATGTTGAATGCTTCTGGTTTATCTCCGTAGTAAGATTTTAAAACTAATTTCTTCCCGGCCTCGATACGCTGCCTCCACCCGAGCTGCCCGACGATGAACTGCTGCTACTCGACGAACTGCTGCTGGAAGAACTGCTGCTGGGTGCTGTATAGGTCCTGCTCGATGAAGAACTACTTGAATTGTTATTATTGCTTTCGAAGATCGTCCTGATCGTTTTAGTAGCACCGTTTGAATTGTTATTATTCGTATTATTATTGGAATAGTTATAAACCCGCTTACTGGTTGAAGGGGAATTTGTATTGTTGTAACTGCTATTCGTGTAGCCGGTAAGACTAAAATTATGTGGTTGTACTATTGGTTTTCCTAAGGCGACTTTTGGACTGTTGTACGCATTATAAATATTATTGGTATGGCAGCAGCAATAAGGGTTATAATAATAATTCCATGAGTTGTACGGGTTATTGTAAGAGCCATAATAATAATTGTATCCGTAACTATACCTGTCATAGTTGTACCAGTCATTCAGATCATTCCAACGGTAACGGTTTCTTACCTTCATACGCAGGTAGCGATCAGAATAATATTCATCAGAGTAAGTTTGATCCTTCTTTTCTTCTTTTTTTACATCGTCATTTTCCTCATGCGGCCGGGTCGGGGAATAATAGACGTCATCAGGAGTTTGACCGGTTTTGTAAGCCGTTGTGCAGCTACTGAAAGCTGCTGCAAAAACCACCAGGAGTAAAATTGCTGATTTCATGGCAAATGGTTTATCGGGTTAAAGTTGAAGTTACTACTTTTGTGCGACTTTAAAGGTAACACAATCGTTTGCGTTGACATATCAAAGATTGAGACTTTAATCGAATTATTGCATGATGACCTGTTAAATAAAATCTAAAGGTGCTGGTTATTAGTTGCTGGTTGCTGGTTATTGGTTGCTGGTTTTTAGTCAATGGTTTCTGGTGTTTTACACAAGGAAAGTCACTCAGGATGAATGAAGTTTGGAGCAGAGTGTATGAGTTACAAGAGCCTTGAAATATGGAAACTGGCGGATGATCTGGTGGCTGAAATTCATGAAATGACACTGACCCGTCTGCCTAAATTTGAAATGTATGAGGAGGGATCACAAATCAGAAAATCAAGTAAATCTGTCAAGTCAAATATTGTAGAAGGATATGGGAGAAAGAGATACAAAGCGGAGTTTGTGAAATTCCTGGTTTATTCTCTGGGCTCAAATGATGAAACAATTGATCACCTGGAAAATCTGTTTAAAACGAAATCACTTCCGGATGAAAATTTCTATAATTACCTTCATGCCAAATTAGAGACATTGGGTAGAAAAATAAATCTTTTTATTAAAGGAGTTGACAATACAGATTGGAATAAACCGACATGAGTCAACACAGCAATTTTGTAAGACAATTGGATTTGAGGCAACCAGTAACCAACAACCAGCAACCAGTAACCAACAACCAGTAACCCAAAAAACAACAACAAGGAATGAGTAAAGAAATAACATCAAGAGAAAAAGATTATTCGCAATGGTACAATGACCTCGTCATAAAAGGGGAACTGGCCGATTATTCAGCTGTAAAAGGTTGCATGGTCATTAAGCCCTATGGCTTTGCCCTTTGGGAAAATATGCGGGATGTACTGGACAAAATGTTCAAGGATACAGGGCATGTGAATGCTTATTTCCCTTTACTGATTCCAAAAAGTTTTTTAAGTAAAGAAGCGGCGCATGTGGAGGGATTTGCCAAAGAATGTGCAGTGGTGACACATTACCGGTTAAAAAATGATCCTAATGGCGGAGGAGTTATTGTTGATCCTGATGCAAAACTCGAGGAAGAACTGATCATTCGTCCCACCAGCGAAACGATCATCTGGAGCACTTATAAAGACTGGATACAATCATACCGCGATCTTCCCTTACTCATCAACCAATGGTGTAATATAGTACGCTGGGAAATGAGAACAAGATTGTTTTTACGTACCACTGAATTTTTATGGCAGGAAGGACATACTGCCCATGCCACTGCAAAGGAAGCCGTGGAAGAAACAGAAAAAATGCTGGAAGTCTACGCCACATTTGTAGAAGAGTTCATGGCCGTACCGGTGATCCGGGGAGTGAAAACCGCTAATGAACGTTTTGCCGGTGCTGTAAACACCTATTGCATTGAAGCAATGATGCAGGATGGCAAAGCCCTGCAGGCAGGTACATCGCATTTTCTCGGGCAAAATTTTGCCAAAGCATTCGATGTAAAATTTCTCAGCAAAGAAAATCAACTTGAATATGTATGGGCTACGAGTTGGGGAGTAACAACAAGACTGATCGGCGCATTGGTCATGGTGCATAGCGATGACCAGGGATTGATACTGCCTCCAAAGATCGCACCGCAACAGGTAGTGATAGTTCCGATCTACAAAGGTGATGAACAGAAAGCCCTGATCGATACAAAAGCAAAAGAGATCATGGGCCAGTTAAAGAACCTTGGGATCAGGGTGAAGTATGATGATAACGATAATAACCGTCCGGGATGGAAATTTGCCGAGTATGAAATGAAAGGTGTGCCGGTAAGATTAGCATTAGGTGCAAGAGACCTGGAAAAAAATGTGGTCGAAGTGGCACGACGTGATACAAAAGAAAAACTGGTTGTTGGTCTTGATGGAATTGCACAATATGTGGATGGGCTGTTAGGGGAGATACAAAAAAACATGTTCAACAAAGCAAAGAATTTCCAGGAAGACCATATCACCCCGGCTGATAACTGGGATGAGTTTGAAAAATTACTCGATGAGAAAGCTGGTTTTATTGCTGCCCACTGGGATGGCACCACTGAAACGGAAGAGACAATCAAAGAAAAAACAAAAGCTACTATTCGTTGCATCCCTTTAAAAAATGAACAGGAAAATGGCAAATGTATTTTGACCGGGAAGCCATCGACTCAAAGAGTTTTGTTTGCAAGGGCATACTAATTCTACAGATGGAAAAGCAAGAAGATATTTTCGGGATCAGGGTGGATGAAAACGGGAAAGAGACCGTACGCCATATTTATCATTTAATGAAATGGATCTTCTGGCTGGGCCTGGCCATTGAAATTCTTATCCTTGTAATTGGTTTGAAGAATTATTTCCTCAACCGGAATTTAAGATCTGATATTGATCCTGGCTATCATTTGTACTTGAGAATTTACACCATTTACCTGATCATAATGTGTGTGTTGATGATCCTCCAATTTTTTTATTTTCTGAATTTTACCAGGCAGGCTTATAATAGTATAAAAAACAATGATAGCCCCGGGTTCAATGAGTCATTTAGCTGGATGCGTAAAAGCTTATGGATTTTCCTGGTTAGTATTATTGTTAATGGATTTTTTTTCATATACGTTTTGTTTTCGGGGCTTGTCTAAAATTTTTTACCGGGTTAGAATGAAAAATTACTTTTACAGCAACAAAAACTGGTTATAATATGGAACAAAATCAAAACCCCGATCCAACTACTTCTTTATTCCAGATGAACCTGGATGCACAGAATAGTTACACGCTTCGCAGTTCTGCATCCTGGGCAAAAGTGCTTGGCGTGGTTGGGATCATCACCGGGGCCATTTTAGTAATCTTAATGGCTATTGCCATGGGCCAGTTAGAGAGCAGGGGCTACAGGTACAGGCGGGGCAGTTTCGACGGTTTGTTCGGCGGCTCTACCGCTACCAAAACAGGGTTTTGGATCATGATAATAACCGGGATCATTTTTGTCGTTGGTGGAATTTTCTCTTTCAATTTTGGCAATAAGATCAATGCTGCGCTGAGATCAAATGATCAGAATGGATTGAATAATGGTTTTGCAGCCCTTAGAAATTATTTTGCATTAAGAAGTATTGTTGTCATTATCGTATTGATATTTTTCCTGATGGCCCTGGCCGGCTCTGTTTAACAGGATGAAAGGATGACCGATCAGAAGTCATTATCATTTACCGGTACTCATCATTTGGTTGAAAGATAATTGTAATCTTTCAGCAACACTTCCAGGAAATCAAAAGGCGATAAAGAGGATTCGATTTTGAGATGGGCCTTTATTTTGTAACTGGCTGCTTCTGCCATGTTAAAATCACTTTTTTTACGGGATGTTTCCAGTATACTTTTTATAGCATTAATATCTCTATCGCTCAGCTGCATGATCTGTGGAAAAGAAGGTACATAACTATCGGCTACGGGCATAAACACGGTGTCTTCAATATTTCCTTTCGTATTGGTCCTTATAAGGATTGTCTTAGCCAGGATATCACCGATGCGCTGACCTTTTTTGGATGAAACTACCAATACAATATCTGTGACCAGGAAACCCATACCGAAGACAACTATTAAAATAGTCTGGGCACTGTCAAATTCGCCATTATTAGCAACCAGGGAAAGAATATAAAACAACAGTATCA
>DATHDV010000229.1:0-65436 GCA_035318845.1 Chitinophagaceae bacterium | reverse complement strand
CCATGAGATCATGCCGATCAATGACACCAACAATATTAAATCGCTGGTGGATGCACTGAATTATTTTTATAAGGAAACAAAAAATGAGATAACCTTTGAATATATCCTTTTTAAAAACTTCAACGATTCGCTGAAAGATGCAGATGAACTTGTTAAACTTTACCGCCAGGCACCTGTTGACCTGGTGAATATCATTGAATACAACCCGATAGATCTTGCCCAATTTGAAAAACCGGATGAAGATAAGGTCGAGGCATTCATGAGATATCTCGAAAAGAACAGGGTGAATACCCGCCTGCGCAGGTCAAGAGGAAAAGATATTGATGCTGCTTGCGGACAATTAGCCAATAAAAATTAATTTTTCATTAAACACCCGGTTAATAAACAAATTCGCCCGAGAAAACCCATTATTTGAATTTATCTACGAAATTTTTCTTATATCTGTTAAACCGGGGAGCTTAGGGACAGTCTGAGAGCTGTTAAAATATTTATCAACCTGACCCTGACGAAAGGTTTTAACAACATCAGGCGTCTAAAACAAAACGATAATCATGAAAAAAATAATTTTATCTGCCCTGGTACTCTCCCTGACTTTTGCTCTTAAAGCCCAGGAAATACCAGAAAGAAAAGCAGAAAAACCGATGATGATGCATGGTCAACATAAAGGCCACCACGGTAAGGGTGGAATGGACATGCAAAAGCTGAATCTTACCGATGCCCAGAAAGAGCAGTTCAAAACACAAAGAGAAAGTTTCCGCAAGCAAATGGAAGAGCTAAAGAAGAATGATAACATTACTGTAAAGGAATGGAAAAGCAGGATGGAGACTCTGAAAAAAGATCAAAGAACAAAAATGCAGAGCATACTGACCAGCGATCAAAAAGCTCAACTGGAGAAAATGAAAGCTGAACACAAAGCCATGGGTGAAATCGATTCAAAAGCCAGGATGGAAAAAATGAAACTCCACCTTGGACTTACAGATGAACAGGCAGCAAAAATGAAAAAGAGCCATACGGAATTGGCTGAAAAAATGAAAGCCCTGCGGGAAGATGATAAAATGGATGCCGAAAAGAAAAAAGAAAAAATGAAAGAGTTGATGGAAAAACAGAAGGAACAATTGAAATCCATTTTGACTGAAGAGCAGATGAAAAAATTACAGGAAGGAAGAAAACGTGGCCCGGATGGTATGCATGACAGAAAAGCCGGAAAGAAAGAAACGATATAATTAATTTGATGAACAATTCATAGAAGCCCTGTTAATGACGGGGCTTTTTCTTTTACCTATCTTTGCCGCCTACTACTGTTGTAAAACAGCAAAACATTTACATGAAAAAGAAAGTAACGAACAACTTCAGCAAGTTTGTGCCTAAAAAGAGCAACGCAGCGATCAAAGAGCAATTCAAACAGGAAAAGAGAAAGTGGAAGAAAGAAAGAGAAGAGTTTTTTGATAAAAAAAGAAATCAGTCCGGGGTCGGGAGCCAGGAGCCAGGAGTCAACATCGGCAATCGACAACACGCAACCAGTAACCAGCAACCAGTAACCAGCAACCAGCAACCAGCAACCGGCAACCAGCAAATGCCTCTCAACAAATTCATCGCCCACGCAGGTATTTGCGGCCGTCGTGAAGCTGCTGAGTTGGTCAAAAAAGGATTGGTAAAAGTCAATGCAGAAACAATTACTGAACCGGGATTTAAAGTCTCATCAAAAGATGAAGTAAAGGTGAATGGCAGGAAAATTTTTCCAGCAAAAAATCTTGTTTACATCTTACTCAATAAACCCAAAGATTATATTACCACGACGGATGACCCGCAGGGAAGAAAAACGGTGCTTGACCTGATCAGCCGTGCCACTACGGAAAGGGTTTACCCGGTTGGTCGTCTTGACAGGAATACTTCCGGGGTCCTATTGCTTACGAATGATGGCGAACTGGCACAAAAACTCACTCATCCCAGCAATGAAATAAAAAAAGTTTATCATGTTACCTTGAACAAAGCACTTGATAAAAAAGATTATGACCAGATACTGAAAGGTGTGGTGCTTGAAGATGGTCCCGCCACGGTTGATGCGCTGGCTTATGCTGATATAAAAGATAAAACACAGATCGGCGTGGAGATACACAGTGGTCGCAACCGCATTGTCCGCCGGATCTTTGAACATTTGAAATACGATGTAAAAAATCTTGACCGGGTGATCTTTGCCGGCCTAACCAAGAAAAACATTGAACGGGGTAAATGGCGTTCCCTTTCGGAAAAAGAAGTGAGGGATCTGAAACATTTTGGAAAAGGGAAGTAACTCCATTACAGATTACAACATGAAAATTTCGGACTTCATAATTTTTGAGAATGATGATCTTATTGCCCTGAATAAACCTCCGGGCTTATTATCCATTCCTGATAGAAAGGGGATAGAAATTTCGTTGAAAGTATTACTGAAAGAAAAGTATGGCGATATATTTACGGTGCATCGTTTAGATAAAGAGACCAGCGGCCTGATCGTTTTTGCAAAAAATGAAGCCGCCCATAAACATCTTTCCCTGCAATTTGTCCCAAGGGACTCCTTTGGAGAAAACAGGCAAACCAAAAAAATATACCAGGGATTGGTGATGGGTTCGTTGACGGATAAAAAAGGAAGTATTGCTTTTCCGATCATGGAACACCCGGCATTGAACGGAACCATGATCGTTCATCGTAAAGGCAAAGAATCCCTGACTGATTATGAAGTACTGGAAGATTTCGGGATTTATTCCTGGTTGCAGTTCCAGATACATACAGGCAGGACACACCAGATAAGATTGCACATGAAAGAAACCGGGCACCCGGTTGTTTGTGATACACTATACGGCGACGGAAAACCCGTTTTGGTTTCTTCGCTAAAATCAAAATTCAAGTTGTCCAAAGATGCAGAAGAAGAAAAACCCATACTAAACCGGCTGGCTCTTCATGCTTACCAGTTAATATTTAAAGATACCAGCGGGAAATTGATAGAACTGGAAGCGCCGCTGCCAAAAGATATCAGGGCTACACTTCAACAACTGGCTAAAAGAAAAAAGTAAAGGTGAATAGTGAATGGTCAATGGGCAATAGGAGATTCCAATATCAGGATAGTCATTCACTATTCACCATTCACCATTCACAAGTTTTATTCGAGGTTGGGTTGCGGCGTATAACGCAAATAAGGTTTTACGATCTTCACACCTTTCTGAAATTTTTTCTGCGCATCTTCGGTTGAAACTGACAAAGCAACAATTACATCCTCACCATGCTTCCAGTCGGCAGGAGTGGCCACGCTATACCCTGCCGTGAGTTGCAATGACTCCAATACCCGCAGCACTTCATGAAAATTTCTGCCAGTTGTTTGCGGATAAGTTATCATCAGTTTTATTTTTTTATCCGGGCCAATGATAAATAAAGACCGGACGGTCTGGGTCGCAGATTCATTCGGGTGAAGCATGTCATACAAAGTGGAAACCTCTCTTTTTTCATCTGCAATAATGGGGAAATCAACCGTGCAATCCTGCGTTTCATTAATATCATTGCGCCAGCCCATATGTTTCTCCAGGGGATCAACACTTACTGCCAGCACTTTTGTATTTCGCTTTGCAAATTCTTCTTTCAGCAAAGCTGTCTTACCAAGCTCTGTGGTACAAACAGGAGTATAATCGGCAGGATGCGAAAAAAGAATGCCCCAGCTGTTTCCCAGGTATTCATAAAAATCAATTTCACCTTCGGTGGTGTTTGCTTTGAAGTTGGGGGCCATATCCCCTAAATGAAGTCCCATAGCATTAATGTTTTAAGTTAAAAAATGTAGAAAGGGAGATAAAGTTATTATTTTATCATTATAGAATAATCAATCCGGGAATTTTTTCTCAGCATGGCAGATACACCGCAGTATTTGTCAAGCGACAGATCAATAGCTTTTCTTATTTTATCTTCATTTTCCGGGGCGGTTTTCATTTTATAAACAATGTGTATGTCCTTAAAAACCTTTGGATGTTCTTCCGTTTGGTCTGCTTCCACTTCAATGGTAAGATCAGAGAACTCCATTCTCATTTTGGTTAAAATGTCCACCACATCAATGCCGGAACAGCCCGCCAATGCTGATAGAAGCAGGGCTTTGGGGCCATGCCCGTTTTCCGTTGATCCGTCCATTTGAATTTTATTGCCCTCATGTTCAGCTTCAAACTCATGAGCCTTTATCCAGGTTGTAATTGTTTTTGCCATATACGTTTTTTTATCTGTGTCAGACGCTCTGCGAGACGTCAGACAGCAGTTCATGTTTTTTATTTCTCGAAATGTTTTCCAGGGTCCAGGTTATCTTTTTCTCAAAATTATGCTGTCTTACCGGACAATCTTTGTTAATACAGATGGGGCACTGAACATACAGGCATCCGTCGGTATGTACAAACAACTCGAGCGATTCGCCAAATTCCTTCCGTATCAATTTTGCCAGCGCATCAATTTCCCGGTGTGCTTCATTCACATTCAGGTACCAGGGTACCGTAAGATGGCAATCGACATGCAGTATACTACCATATTTTATCACCCGGAGATTGTGCAGGTCAACCCAATTGGTTTGCCGGTTAGTATTTAATACTTCTACCATCCTGCCAAGCAATTTTACATCCGCCTCATCCATAATACCTGCTAAGGAACTGCGTACAATGCGATAGCCGGTAAAAACAATGAAACAACCAAAGAGACAGGCAACAGCGCTGTCGATCCAGGTGTACCCGGTAAAATATAATAAGACAAGACCTGCAATGATACCAGCTGTTGACCAGGTGTCTGTTTGCAAATGTTTACCGCTGGCCATCAATGCCGCCGAATTATTTTTCTTACCTGTTTGCAGGCAAAAATATCCAACGGCAAAATTGATGATCGCTGTAATAGCTACCAGCAGTATTCCGAGATCAATTTTATGAAGCGCAACCGGGTGGATCAGGTGTTGAATAGCTTTGTATAAAATAAGGGCGCCCGCCGATCCGATCATGGTGCCTTCGATGGCAGCTGAAATAAATTCCGCTTTGCCATGCCCGTAGGGATGATCCATATCCCGGGGTTTTGCAGCAACATATAAACTGAATAAACCAATAAACCCGGCCAGTACATTTACAATACTTTCCAGTGCATCAGTAAGTATGGATACGGAATGAGTGGAATAGTAAGCAATGAATTTTACAACAAGCAGGGCCACCGAGACGACAGCTACCCATTTTTGTACATCCAGGTTTTGTTGTTCTTTTTTCAATTACAGAAAATTTATTCAAAACTTTCTTTCACAAATTTCATCCACTGGTTTACTTTGTTTTCTTTTTTCCAAAAAGCCGGCCGGCAAATTTGGCAGCACGGTTATAAGAGTCTTTATTGAAAAGCCGGGAATCATTCATCGCTTTATACGTAAGAAAAAAGCCCACCGGCAATAAAATAAATGTGGCCATCCACATACCGGTAAAAGGGGTCAGCGTATTTTCCTTGGCAAATTTTTCACCGGTGGTGCTGGAAAAATAAAACACCATAAAGAAAATGATGGCAAATATCAGTGGTGTGCCCAAACCACCTTTACGGATAATGGAACCAAGCGGGGCGCCGATCAGGAATAAGACGAGACAGGCCAGGGATAACGTGATCTTCCGGTGCCATTCAATTTTATGCCTGCGCAAATTTTTTTCCTTATCCTTTAATGTCAGCATATATGATTCAGTACTGATCCGGAGCGAGGCGGCGAGGTTTTGTACTTTTTGATTAATGCTCAGGCGTGCAGAATCAGGTAATATCTCATCAAAATTCTTCGCCAAATTCTCTTTAGCTGAATCGGGTAACGGTTTATTATTAGAGCCTATTAAATCAAGCATGGCTGAAAATGGAACCATCCGGTCCAATTCGGCGTTTGACTGCTTCCTGATCCCGCTGATCTCTTTTTCCAATGAGTCAATGGCTTTCACCAATTGCCGCATACTGAACATTTTTTCATTGTTCTTGTTCACACTGTCTGGTGTCCAGTTGATCTGGAATGAACTGAGGTCAAATTGTTTCTTGTATTCGCTGAAACTAAAACGGATATATTCAGTGTTGCCGCCATAGTAGTTGTCGCCTCTTTCCTGGTATCGCCATCCGTCTTTCAGGTCAAATTCCAGGAACCGTTTGTTTTCGGTGACCCGCATGATACCGCTTTTGGCAATAATAAAATTATCCTGCAAAGGATTGCCCTGCTCATACACGATCACATCTCTTATCACACTGTCGTTGGCTTCTTTCTTTCCGATTTTTATGGCAAACCCGTTGATCTTGTCATAAAACACTCCTTCTTTCAGGTCAAAAGATGGTTTGGCATACACAATATCTGTAAGCAGTGTTCTTGATTTTAAGTTGGCCACAGGAATGATATTGTTCGAAAACATAAAAGCAATACCACAGATGATAAGTGAAATAAAAAATAAGGGACGCATGAACCGCAGTAAAGAAATGCCAGCCGATTTGATAGCCACCAGTTCAAAACTTTCCCCCAGGTTGCCAAATGTCATCAGTGAAGAAAGCAAAACAGCCAGTGGCAATGCCAGCGGCACCAGCACCGCACTTTGATACCAGATAAATTCAAAAATGACTTTTGTAGGAAGACCCTTTCCCACAAAATCATCGATATACAGCCAGAAGAACTGCATGACAAGTACCAGCAGCGTAATAAAGAATGTGGCTACAAATGGCCCGACAAAGGCCTTGATAATAAGTATATCTAATTTTTTGATCACTTATCTTTAAAATATGAATCCCGCAAAAATAAGGCTTTCGCAAACCGAGATGGAACTGGTTAATAATGCTGACCTGATTTTAACAAAGAATGCCATTCTTAAAAAAGTAAACCAGTTATTGGGAAGCTTGCAGGCAAAACAGCAACAGTTCATGGCATTGCATGCAGCCGGGTTGCCGGAAAAGGTTTCGGGGTCATCGGCTAAGATCTCAAAAGGAGAAAATTACCAGGGGCTTCCTTACCTGATCCTTGATTATCCGAGGTTTTTTGAGCATGAAAATATATTTGCTGTCAGAACCATGTTTTGGTGGGGAAATTTTTTCAGTGTAACGATCCATCTTTCCGGCATTTATAAAAAAGAGGCGGAAGAAAAATTAATTGCTTCTTATAATACCATAAGAGAAAAAGGTTATTACTGTTACATGAATGAAGACCAATGGGAACATCATTTTGAAAGAGACAATTATGTTTTGTTATCCGGGATGAGTGAAAAAGATTTTGAAAGATCGGTCCGGGAAAGGTCTTTTGTCAAGCTGGTCAATAAGATCTCATTGAAACAATGGGATGATGCAGAAGATATCCTGCAGGGTCATTTCGAAGAAATAATTAAAATGCTGGCTGATCAACCACCGAGACGGTGAAAAAGTTCTTTCACCTGGTGATCCCATAAAGAAGTCTGATCCTTTATCTCTTTTTTCTCAGCAAAATCTTTTATGATCAGGATGGTCTGGTTGGTTATTTCTGATTTATCAATGCGGAATTCAAAATATTCTTCCTTTTGAGAAGTGAGCCAGTGAAAGCGGATATATTTATCATGTTCTTTTTCTACCAGGTCAGCTTTTTCAAAAGCCCCGTCCCAGCCAAAGTAAAAGATATTGTCTCTTTCATCCACCTTATCGGCAAACCATTCTCCCAACCCTGCGGGAGTTGACAAAAACTCGAAAAGGATTGACGGTGAACAGCGAACCGGGTATTCTAAAGTGTATAATTGTTTACTCATTCTTATGCTCTGCTAAAAAACATGGCGATTGTTGCAATAATAGAAAATAAATCATTGCGGCAAATTATTTTGTGGTTTATTTTTAGCCTTATTTCTCCAAAGGAGGCTCTTTAGGACAAATCCGGGGGTTGCTGCCAAAATAAATCCAGTTTAAAATCGTTAAAAGGATGTCAAAATTTATTTGGCTGGAAAGAGTAGTTGAAGTAAATTGCCTTGAAGTTCAATAAGTTCTGAACAACCAATGACACCGTGGTGGGTATTTTTAGAGTCATAAGCAGATTAACCTTATAATTCTTAACCCTTAAAATACACCATTTAAAGCCAATACCTATGAGCATGAGACAACTCAAGATCACGAAATCAATTACGAATCGTGAATCCCAAAGCTTAGAAAAGTATCTTCAGGAGATCGGCAAAGTCGAACTCATTACACCTGAAGAAGAAGTCAGGTTAGCAACCCTTATCAAACAGGGATGCCAGAAGTCTTTGGACCGCCTGACCAAAGCCAACCTGCGTTTTGTTGTATCAGTGGCCAAACAGTACCAAAACCAGGGACTGTCACTGCCCGACCTGATCAACGAAGGAAATGTCGGACTGATCAAAGCCGCACAGCGCTTTGATGAGACCCGTGGATTTAAATTCATTTCTTACGCTGTTTGGTGGATCCGGCAAAGCATCCTTCAATCATTGGCCGAGCAGTCCCGTATTGTTCGTCTTCCCCTTAATAAAGTAGGATTAACCAATCGTATTCATAAGGCTTTTTCCCTGCTGGAACAGCAATTTGAAAGGGAACCGACAGCCGAAGAACTGGCAGAAGTTCTGGAAATGGAAGTAGACGAGGTTTCAGCAACCCTTGGTATCAATGGCCGCCATGTCAGCATGGACTCGCCGCTTTCTGAAGGCGAAGAAAATACACTGGTAGATGTGCTGGAAAATGCAAATGCTGACAAAACCGATGGCGTTTTGGTTCACAATGAGTCGCTGAAAATAGAGATCGACCGGTCGTTGAAAACCCTGACTGAACGCCAAAAAGAAGTGATCTGCTTTTTCTTTGGTATTGGTGTGGATCATCCCATGAGCCTTGAAGATATCGGTTCTATGTTCAGCCTGACCCGGGAAAGGGTAAGGCAGATCAAGGATAAAGCCATTACCAAGCTCAAGGCTTCTAACCGTTGCAAGATCCTGAGAACCTATTTAAACTATTGATCACAGATTAACAGATTAAAAAAGGATTTCACTGAAATAAATTCTACACTTCCCTTTATCTTCGCAAAAAATTTAGAAGAATGTAATCTTGCAGGTTACATTCTTTTTTAATATATGTATGGCTGTACAAGATTTGAAACATCATGAGTTGACGGAAAAAATCATAGGCTGTGCCATGAAGGTGCATCGCCATTTTGGTCCAGGATTCCCTGAAGTAGTTTACAAAAGGGCTTTGATTATAGAATTAAATAAAATTGGTATCCCCTGTAAAGAAGAAGTAATAAGGGATATTATTTATGAAGGGAAAGTTATTCATAAAAGAAGGCTTGATTTATTAGTTGAAGACATTATACTGCTCGAATTAAAAGCCCTGAAAGAAATGGATAATGCCGAAGTGAACCAGATTCTTAATTATCTGCGTGTTTTTAAAATAGAAGTAGGTCTATTACTGAACTTTGGAACACCCAGCTTGTTTTTTAAACGATTTATTCATACAGTAACCAGCTAATCCGGGAAATCCATTTACAATCTTCTAATCCGTGACATATGTTCAACAGTTTACAGGAAAAATTAGAAAGCGCCTTTAAGAACTTAAAAGGCCAGGGCCGTATTACAGATATTAATATAGCCGCAACGGTAAAAGAGATCCGTCGTGCATTGGTTGATGCGGATGTAAATTATAAGATCGCCAAGGAGTTTACGGATAAAGTGAAGGACAAGGCGATGGGTGAAAAAGTGATCAATGCCATATCTCCCGGCCAATTGATGGTGAAAATTGTAAATGATGAACTGACGGAACTGATGGGCGGGCAGGAAGCTGCTTTCAATGCAAAGGGAAATCCTGCCATTATACTTATCGCAGGGTTGCAGGGTTCTGGTAAAACCACTTTCAGTGGCAAACTTGCTCATTTTCTGAAAACAAAAAAAGGACTCTCCCCCATGCTTGTTGCGGCTGACATCTATCGCCCTGCTGCTATGGAGCAATTACGGGTGTTGGGTGAACAGATCGGCGTTGATGTACATATTGAAGAAGAAAATAAAGATGCCGTGGTCATTGTTCAAAATGCGGTAAAAGAAGCCAGGAGTAAAAACAAAAATGTTGTCATCATCGATACCGCCGGCCGCCTCGCCATTGATGAAGTGATGATGAATGAAGTGGCCAACGTAAAGAATGCTGTCAATCCACAGGAAATATTATTTGTAGTGGATAGTATGACCGGGCAGGATGCAGTAAACACTGCCAAAGCTTTTAATGACCGTTTGGATTTTACCGGTGTTGTACTTACCAAATTGGATGGCGATACAAAAGGCGGCGCAGCGCTTTCCATTAAATACACCGTCAATAAGCCCATCAAGTTTACAAGCAGCGGTGAAAAAATGGATACCCTGGATGTATTCTATCCTGAAAGGATGGCACAGCGTATACTCGGCATGGGTGACATTACCAGTTTAGTAGAAAAGGCCCAGGAACAATTCGATGAAGTTGAAGCCAAAAAATTAGAAGCGAAGATCCGTAAGAACAAATTTGATTTTGCCGATTTCAAAATGCAACTGGAGCAGATCAAGAAGATGGGAAACATGAAGGACCTCATGGGTATGATACCGGGCATGGGCAAACAAATAAAAAACTTAGATATCAAAGAAGACTCTTTCAAAGGGATTGAAGCCATGATCAATTCCATGACCCCCGCAGAAAGAGCAGACCCGGACCTGATCGACAGCAGTCGCAAAAAACGCATTGCCAAAGGCGCCGGAAAAGACATACAGGAAGTAAACAATTTCATGAAGCAGTTTGAGCAGATGCGGGGGATGATGAAGAACATGAACAAAATGCCGATGCTGGGAAAAATGATGCCGGGAATGAAGAGATGAGGACGGAGGCCAGAGGTCAGAAGCCTGAAAACAGAACTATAAACGACCGCTCCTACATCTGACTTCAGACTTCCTGGCATTTTGCATTCTCAGCTTTCAGTCCTATATTTGCTGTCCGGTTTTTACCGGCACTAACAATTATTGTTTAACCACGTTAAATTTCTATTTAATGTCAGCCAAAATCCGTCTTCAAAGACACGGGTCCAAAAAGAGGCCCTTTTACTTCATCGTTATTGCCGACTCCAGGGCACCCCGCGATGGCAAATTCATTCAGAAATTAGGTACATACAATCCACTGACCGTTCCGGCTACTATTCAGCTTGATCGTCAGAAAGCATTGGAATGGCTGAGCAAAGGTGCTACACCCACCGATACTGTTCGCCGTATCCTGAGCTTCAAAGGAGTGTTATACCTCAAACACCTGCTTCGTGGTGTGAAGCTGGGTCTGTTTGATGATGCTGCGGCCATGGAGAAATTCACCAAGTGGACGGCAGAACATGATGCACAACTGAAAAAACGCCAGGAAGATGCTTACCGCAACAAAAGAACCAGACGTCCCATGCCAGATCGCAGACCTGAGCGCAAGACCGAAAGTGAAAGCGGTGGTGAAGGATAATAATCCATCCTGAAAGTTCGTGAATCCCGGTTTTTATAACCGGGATTTTTTACCCCTAACCCCTAAAGGGGAATAAAATTTTCTCATATTCGTCTTCGTTTTCTTAATCAAAGAAAAGTTTTAGATTGTTAATAATAATTCTAATAACGTAATTTCTAAACACCCCTTTAGGGGATGGGGGCATGACTGAATATTTTAAAATAGGAAAACTCGTTGCTGTTCATGGTCTCAAAGGTGAACTGCTTCTCAAACATGAATTGGGAAAGAAATCTTCATTGAAAGGTTTGCAGGCGATCTTTATTGAAGAAAAGAAAAACTCTTTCTTACCCTTGTTCATAGAATCAGCTAAAATAAAAAGTGAAGAAGAGATCTATATAAAGTTAGAAGGTGTCAACACAAGAGAAGCTGCCATCAGGCTTGGTAAAAAAGAAATATGGGTGCCTGGAACTGATTTTAAAAAAATGGCTTCGAAAACTGCTCCTGCGAGTTTATTGGGTTACACGATTATCAACAACAATGAACCGCTTGGAGAGATCCTGGAACTGATCGAACAACCACATCAATTGCTTTGCCGGCTTGATATAAAAGGCAAAGAAGTATTGATCCCGTTACACGAAGAATCACTGCAAAAAATAAATCATAAAAAGAAAGAAATACTGGTGAATTTACCGGATGGCTTGCTGGAAATATACCTTACTTAGCACCTTTTATAAAATCTGCGAGCAGTTTCATCCTGTAATAAAGGTTACTCAGCATCATTGATACATTATTC
This sequence comes from Chitinophagaceae bacterium, assembly GCA_035318845.1. Taxonomy (GTDB): domain Bacteria; phylum Bacteroidota; class Bacteroidia; order Chitinophagales; family Chitinophagaceae; genus JJ008. The sequence goes on along the minus strand of DATHDV010000229.1, from coordinate 53,228 downwards.
TTTGCTTTTTCGACGCTGTTGGCATTCATCTTTTTAATATTCTTAAGCTCCTCAATTTTTTCATCGATCTTATCTACAAGTTTCTCTGCATCCCAACCAATGTATTTTTTATTACGGTCTTCGGATACATGATAAGGTTCAATACGGCCGGGTTTCAGTTTTTTAAATTTGAAATTATTCTCCACAGCCTTTTTGATAACCTCGTTGCTCAGCATATCAATCATTACATCTGCTGAAACATTGTTCAGAAAAGCATTGTGAAAGATATTCAGGTTATTTCGCAACTCCCGAAGGAATTGTTTTTTCAATACATCATTTGTTTTGCCTTCTTTGGTCAGGAAAGTCAGCAAATCCTTCAGCGGTCCTATACCGGTTTTAAGCCATTCTAATTGCATAGTCAAATATAAGTTTCAAGACCGGAAGACGGAAGAAAATGCATGATAGCAGAAAATTTCTGTCCGACTTTGCTGACTTTCCCGACTTTCTGACTTAATGGTAACTTTGACTTTCTTTGACAACACAAATACGACATATTGCCCATTTCGACCTCGACTCCTTTTTTGTTTCAGTAGAAATTCTTAATAACCCCTCGCTGAAAGGGAAACCTGTTTTAGTTGGCGGCTATGAAAGAGGTGTGGTAGCGGCCTGTAGTTATGAAGCAAGAAAATTCGGCATCCATTCTGCCATGCCGATGAAGAAAGCGATTCAGCTTTGCCCGCATGCCATTGTTACCAGTGCCAGCAGCGGCCAATACAGTAAATACTCCCGCTGGGTAACAGAATTAATTTCATCCAAAGTGCCTTTATTTGAAAAAGCAAGCATTGATGAATTCTATATTGACCTGAGCGGCATGGATAAGTTTTTTGGCGCCAGCCAATATGCCAAAGAATTGCGACAACATATTATTGACGAAACAGGTTTGCCTATTTCATGTGGCCTGTCTTCGGCCAGGTTCATCAGCAAGATGGCCACCAATGAAGCCAAGCCAAACGGGTTCCTGGAAATTCCGCATGGAAAAGAAAAAGATTTTCTCTGGCCATTGGGTATTGAAAAAATCAATGGCGTAGGTAAACAAACCGAAGAGAAATTAAAAAGCTTTGGCCTCTATAAAATAGAAGATATTGCCAGAACCCCTATTGAGCTCATGGAAAAATATGCAGGCAAATGGGGTGAAGCACTCTGGCATAAAGCGCATGGTATTGGCAGTGCAGAAATAACAACCGACTGGGAACAAAAAAGCATGAGCCATGAAAATACCTTTGACAGCGATTACACCGATATTGATTTCCTGCATAAAGAATTAGTGCGGCTTACAGAAAAAACCTGTTATGGATTAAGAGAAGATGAAAAAATGACCGGCTGTGTGACGGTAAAGATCCGGTACTCCGATTTTGAAACTACATCGCGGCAGGAAACAGTTGATTATACAGCGTTGGATGATGTGCTGATCGCTAAAGTAAAAGACCTTTTTAATAAATCATACCAGAAAGGAAGACCGGTTCGTTTGCTTGGTGTACGTTTTAGCCAGATGATCCCGTTTACGATGCAGATGAGTTTGTTTGAGAACAATGCCGGGAAACTACAGCTTTACAAAACAGTGGATGATATTAAAGAACGCTTTGGAAGCAAACTGGTCTCCAAAGCGGTTGTCATTCATCCTGACAAGAATAAAAAAAAATAGCAGGCGTTTATTAAAAAACATCCTGCTATTCTCTAAAGACCGCAATGACGCGTCAATTAACTTTTATCACTTTAATATTCCTGCTGAACCCTCCCTGGATACGACGAACATTTAATAAATACATGCCGTCGCTGTAAGCAGACATATTGATCTGCATGGTACCGGTCTTGCCATTGATAGGTTTTACAAAAAGGATCTTCCCGTTCACATCCACCAGGTTTATCATAAGACTTTCATCTTTTTTCGACCAGAAACTAACGGTCAGAATATGTTCTACAGGATTGGGTGCCGCCGTTATTTTCATGTCATCTTCAATTACGATCTCCTCATTTTTCCTGGACATTACAATCAATGGCTGATGGAACCCTTGCGTATATAACCTGTCGTTATTTGCAACACTTTCTATGGCAGGTTCTCCCAATGTCCATTCCACCTGCATATCCCCCAATTTATTATTACCTCCGTCGTTGGCGATCACTTCAGGTTCAAACCTTTGTTCAGCAGAAGAGGTACCCTCCCCGTTGCTGGAATTTTTCACTATACAATTTGAAACAACAACCACAAGCGACTGCTGCGTACTGCTGCCGCATACATTCGTAGCTATCACTGTAACATTTCCACTCTTATTACCAAAGTTTATCCTGATACTGTTTGTACCCTGGCCGGATGCGATCGAAGCCTGTTCCGGAACGGTCCAGGTATAAGTAAGAGCACCTGACACTGCAGGAACAGAATACAAAACATTCGATTGGCGGAAACAAATTGCTGTAGGCCCGGATATAGTCGCCGGGGTTGCCGGTGGCCCGGTTACTGTTATGCATCTTTGCCCGCTGCTGCCACAAGAATTATTTGCTGTTACACAAATATTTCCTGAAACGAATGTATTAGAAAAATTGACCGTGATAAATGCACTGCCCTGCCCGGCGGTAATAGTAATTCCCGGGGAAGCAGTCCATGTATAAGAAGTTGCAAGGGAAACAGCAGGTGTTGAGTAAACCATACCGCTTATTCCGCAAAGACCCGATACCGCTCCATTAATTGCAGTTGGATTTGCCGGTATGGCTTTAAGCGGAAGTATTGTTGGAACAAGCGATCCGCTTTGACCGCAGGCATTGGAAGAAGCAACGATCAGGTCGCCTGATGCGAATGTTCCGTCAAATGCGATCACTACAGCAGTAGTTCCTTGTCCACTAACAATGCTGGCGCCAGGAGGAACAAACCATACATAATGTGTTGTATTGGGTACCGGGCTGATTGAAAAAGCAGCACCCGGAGAATTACAAACTCCGGTAGCTGGTCCACTGATAGGACCCGGTGTTGCCGGAAGAGAATCCGTGGCTGTTGTTACACTGGCGCTGCCTGTACAACCATTAATATCCGTTACAGTTACTGAGAATGTACCGGCTGAATTCACATTTATAGTTTGTGTTGTTTCACTTGTTGACCATAGGTAGGCACTATAACCTCCGCCGGCATTTAATGTAGTAGGCCCGGCGCATAATGATAAACCACCGGCAATAAATGGTGAAGGCGGCGTATTTTGAATTACAGTTTTATTATCTGAACCACTACAACCAAAACTATTGGTAACGGTAACGCTATAATTACCCGGCGTGCTTACTGTAATGGAAGCAGTGGTTTGTCCCGATGACCATAGATAAGATGTAAATCCCGCACCTGCATTTAATGTAGCTGAACCACCCGGGCAAAATGAGAATGTTCCTGTGATATGAGGGGTTGCTGCGGTAACAAGAAATGTAGTAGCCTGCGCCGATGCTCTGCATCCATTGGCATTAGTAACGAGTACAGAAATTGATCCGGCACTTGAAATAATATTTGTAATTGTTGTAACTCCATTTGACCATAAATATGTATTACCCGAAGGTGCAGCAGTAAGTGTCGTGTTTCCTCCCGGGCAAATTCCCAGTTGTCCTGATATGGAAGCTACCGGCAGCGCATTAACCGTTACAGTTACAGATGCTGAAGTTGTTGTTCCGCAACCACTGCCATCATTATGAGTAACTGAATAAGACCCGTTCACTTTTACAACAATACTATCTGTTGTAGCGCCAGTGCTCCATGTATTGCCGCCATGCTTACTTGATATAAGCCGGACACTATCGCCCGTACAGAAAGTAATAGGTCCGCTTGCTGTTATTACCGGTGCAGTAAGAACAGGAGTTACTACTGTAACACTATCTGAAGCAGAACAGCCTGCCGCATTTGTTACCGTCAACTTATATCCACCCGCAACCGTAACAATTTTTGTCTGGGTGGTTTCACCTCCCGGGGTCCATAGATAACTTGAAAAACTACCGGGAGTTGTCAGTTTACCAATAGCTACTGCATCAATACAATTGTTTCCGGCTATAGAATTAGAAGCGATGGCGATCCTGATCTCTGAAACATTATAAGCTGTTGTGGGGAAACTGATACGGTTTAACCTTGCCGATTGCGACGCCGCTTTTGCCGTGGTTGAATAAACCAGGTCATAATTTCCTGTTCCGGGATTTTTTACAAAGATAGAATCAACGGCTCCGGGGTTCAAGGTCTCATAAATTTCAACAACATTAACCGGTGCCGGGTGAGGGAATCTTAAAGTAAGATATTCCCTTCTTCCATCCGGAGTACTGCTTGCCCATGCATTGGCACTGATACCATAGTTTGGATAAACATCCGGCGTCCCTAAAACAGTATTTGCGCTGTAAACATTAGGTGAAACCTGTGTACTAAAAGCGATGAGACTATCCGCATACCTCCTGTTAATACTTGAGGCAGTAAGTGTATTAGAAGTATTTGCACATAAGAATAAATTCCCGCTTATGAAAGGAGCAAGCGTATCCGGTACCAGTTCAGCTTTTATCATTAGCCGCCCGATATCTGCATAACCGGTTATACTGTCTCCATTCAATTTTGCTTTATAATAAGCATTACTCCTTGCGGTTCCTCCTTCCCATTGAACTCCGACCGGGAAATATCCGTTACCTGCTGATGTAGCAGTTTGTCCCAATCCCACATAATAATCAACATCTTTCAATAAGGGTGAACTGGCGAAATAAAATGTATGATACCTGTTAACCTGGGATGAATCCGGAGTAAAAGGATTGGATACAGCAATAATAGTTTCTGCTGTATCAACGGCAACTGCATATACTGAATGTCCTTTAGCAGAATTACCAAGATAAACCTGGACAGCATTGATCCTGCCGCAACCATGCATGAAATACCTTGTGAGGATCAGGCCGGATAATGTGTCAAACCCGGTTTGTGTAAGTGCTTTGCTGCTGTCAACATACCCGATCTGGTACCTGTTGTTATTTTGCAGGTAATAATTCCTGTTGTTCACAACAAAATTTTCATTGGTCTGCGGATCAATAGAAACGATCACAGAATCTTTTTCTGAAAGTGACGGTGACCAGGCAGGAAAACTAACTGTATTAGCCGCATGTTTGTTTACAAATACAGACTGAACTACAGGGCCGTATCTTACGGCATTAGTAGCCTGGTCTTTTATGACCAATGTGACATTATAATTATGAGAAGTGTCTGAATGATTTTTAATTAACGCTGAAACAGGAGTTGGATTTCCAAAAGGGATCGCATTATAACCTAAAGCATACACCGTAGCTACTTCTACACTATCCTTAATACCAGGAGAACCAAACCTGGTCTCCGGCCTGTAATTTACTGAAGGCAATATCCCGGGCAAGGTATCCTGTTTGTTAGCGCCCAAACTTAATACATATCGCAAAGAATCCTGGCCGAACGAACCCTTAATGATGCTGTCGCCTCTGGTACATAAAGCTGTGTTTGGAATGAGGGGAAGCGCTCCGGTTGGCCGGGCATATTCATAAGCAACATATAATCCTCCGCCGGTATAAGTAAATGCAGTACCATTAACAAATGGTATATCATAAGAACCAATTGTTTTTGGAATAATTATGCTATCGTTATGAACCTGCGTCATCGTAGCTACATCCGTCCAGTTAATGAATTCTTTAAGACGATAACGTATTTTATAAGATGCTGAACCATTCGCTACCCATGTAAGTATTGCAGTGGAATCTGTCAGGCTATCGGCTGATAACCCGTAAGGCGCATAACAGGTAGTTGTTCCTGTTGTAGTAAAATTAGTACCTGAAACATATGCGCCATTACCTAATACGCATACTGTTCTTGCTTTCCATTCATACGTGGTTCCCTGTTGTAACCCGGTTACGGAATTGGATATTGAAAATGCCAGTTGGCTTGACCATGATGCACTTCCCACTCTTCTGTAAAGAATATTATAATAAGTGGCACCCACTGCTCCTGTCCAGGAAAGGATGACGGAATTACCAGTGATAGAACCTGTACTTAAACCGGTAGGATTGTTACAACCTGCTGCAATGGGTTCCGTGCTGAACGATGTATTGGCGAAATCAGAACTGCTTGCACAGATCGTTTTAACTCTCCATTGGTATTTCTTGCCGGCTAACAGACCAGTAACCGTTTTAGAGGTTGTTGTAACGGTATCAGTTACCCAGACCTCAATAGTATCTGCAAGGCTGTACTGAACAACATATTTTATTATACCCGGGGATGCAGGCGCCACCCAATGGAAGGTCGCTGATGTAGTGGTTATATTATCTGTAGTAAAATTAGTAGGCGGATTACAGGCACTAAGGTTATTGTTTGCAAAAATAGACTTTGCCGTATCGAAAGAAGAACCGCCACAGGTCATTACCTGCCACTCATAGCTGCCTTTGACCAAGCCGGTTAAATGAAGGGAATTAGAACTTGTTGTAACCACTGTCCAGTTTGTATCAAGCCTGCTTTTAATATCGGTTGTATTTTGCAGGTAGACCTTAAACCGTCCCTTTGTCGTATCGCTTTGTGCTACTCCATTTGTAAAACCAATGGAATTGATCGCCATCCCGTTCTGAAATCCTGCTTTCTGCATCTCCGCAGGTGTTATAAGATAAAATTGCCGTTGAAACCTGAAACCTCCCTGTGGTGCTGTGTTCTGGTCGTAAGAACCATTATTTGGCAATACAGTAACTGATTGCGAATACGCTGTTATTGTACTCAGCAGCAGGCAGGTTAATATTAATCGTTTCATATTAATTGTATGTTTCAAGAAATGGCGTGATTGTTTGATACAATTGATCAAGCAAACAAACCTTCCTTATAATCAAATAAAATGCACCTGGACATTTATTACCCGGGTTTATTACTTTATTTACTGTACCTGTACCTTGTTATATTCATTTTTTTTGCATCCGCAATGCCTGCTTCTACTTTGTCCATGATCTTATTCATTATTGATTCTTTATAAGCAGGATCATTTTTAAATTGCTTCCAGAATGTACTATTATCAACATCAATACCTTTATCACGCAATTGTTTTTCTGCCATGGCAACTGCCTGTAAGATCTCGTCTCTTGTTAAATGATGATAGTCAACATTACTTCCATCAGGAACTATAACATCATTCTGGCTAAAAGGTCTGTTATCCGGCAGTACTGAATTATTTTGCGCTAATGATTGCCGGGCAGGACCATTCGGTGCCGTAAATCCAGGAATAAGTTTTGCGAGCATCCGATTGGTTTCGGCAACCTGGCTTTTTAAACTGCTTAATTCATCCTGTAAATCATTTACAACTTTTTGATTATCGTTTACATTCAGTCCTACAGCAACATTGATAGTGTTGATCTGGGCAATGCCGGTCGCAGATGACCAGGCGATACCAACAATATTTTTGATATCCTTTGCATTAATATCTGCTGGAGCAACTGCTACTCCAACACCGTTATTATTCCCGTTTGGAATGATATAATCCCCAACATTTACTTTACCAAATACTCTTACAGGTACCTGGCCTAAGAAAGCTACTTTTTCATAACCTGAAGTATTTTCCGGTTGTGGCATGTTTCCCAGAACGATCGGTTTACTTGAGATCACCATCATTTTATCTGCCCCGCTTATGTTCTTACTGATAACACCGCCTTTTACACCCACAATATCACCCGGTCTAAACACTTCATCAGTACGGGCCTTTTGTAAATACTCAGCATAATCCCCGGAACCGGATTCATAAGTAACTCCTATACCAGCTTCTATATCGGTTTTCCAGTCACTATAATAATTAGCGGTAACGACCAATGCAGCTATGGTGGTTATTTCTGCAGCAATAGCAACCACTAATTGAGCCGTAGATCCAATGATCCATGATGGGATCGGTGTGGTGATGCAAGCGCCAAAACCAACACAGGCTGTTGAAGAAGAAACGGATTCCAAAACCGAGGCAAGGGCGACAACAACATCATAGGCCCCAAAAGCTGCATCCAGGCTTCCAAAAATAATATCAGTGGTATATTGATTTTTCTCACTAATGTAATCTGAGTTATATGATCTCAGTTCAGCGAGTGTCTCGCCCTGGATACGACCTACGGTATTACCAGCTGCATTCTGGAATGTAACAAAATGGTTTGCATTTTTTGAAGTAGGTGCTCCTATTTGTATGATGATACCATTTTTATCAGCAGTATTTATAAATTTTGCAACATAATCCTCGCTGTTTGTTACTGTAAATAAACCTCCGACATTTAATCGTTTTGCAATACCTACACCACCGGCTACAGTCGCTGCACCGGTTGTAGTGCTGGTTGATTCAGTAGTACCCGTTACTTTCAAACTATTTAATGACAAGCCGCCTCCGATCCTTGCACTTCCTCCAATAACGAGGTTACCGCCAAATGAACCGCCACCGGCCACCTGTAATGCTCCGCCAAGTGGTGCCAGTACTGCTGTATCCTGGTCCAAAGAAGCATTATCAAGAATTATTTTTTGTTTGAAGGTTGCATTGGAGTCCACCCGGAGTGTTCCGGTTAATACAGAAGGTTTCGCAGCAGCCACAAAAACAGAATCTTTCAATGTCGTCACTCCATCCACCTGCAAAGTGCCGGTTAATTTGGTTGGTTTTTGATTATTCACATTCAATCTGCTGTTCAGATCAGTAGGTCCATCTACATTTAATGAAGAATTCAGATCAGTGGCCAGGTCAACCGTCAGTGTTCCTGAAAGAAGTGTTGGACTGTTTCTCGCTACAGTTCATGGTCCGTTATTAATAGTAGAACCCAATTTGTCATTGAGTACCACATTTGAATCCACTTTCAGATTGGCCCCGATATTAAGACTTCTTATTATGTTGATATTTCCATTAGCCAGCATTCTCATCCGTTCAATATTGTTGGTGATGACTATCATATCTACATTATCCGCAGTACCAAGAGCATCTGTGGTAGGGCTGGTTCCAAGGTTGCCAAAGGTTGACCAGACATTACCCGGAACACCCGGATGCCGCTCATCGGTTCCAACAAGTTCATTGGCCGTCATGGCATGAAAAGCAAAAGGAACTGCCAGCAATTTGCTATTGCTGAGTGTGGCAAATCCCGAATTATCTTTTATGGCTACTTCCATCCATATATCTTCGGTACTCCATGGAACTTCAGTAAACTTTCCTTTGACAACTGCACCATCACCTACCACCATGGTAAATAATCCCAGCTGGCTTGTTTGCACAACATGCGTTTCACTGTAATAGTTTGTCCAGACCTGGTTGTTATTACCTGCCAGGGTAATTTTCAGGGTGATCTGCTGGTCAGCTAAAACATTCCCTTTCAGGTCACGGGCCACAGCCTGGTATTTCATTCCCATGGGAGCCTGTTGCCCAAAGGAAGAAACCGAGAAAATAAAAAACATTAAAAAAAGGAAATAATACTTTTTCATAAATGAAATTTTTACGGTGATGGAAGAAGTACTTATTAAATGGATAAATAAATTAGCCGGTAATCAATGAAGGATCTGGTTGGTGGTTTCTGAAGCGGATATGAATAATGCAGAGTCTTATCACACCAGGGTTTCTAAACCCGGTTGATCATATAAAATATGATTCAGGATATACAGTTAGCCACACAATTTTACAAAAAAGTAAAATTTATCTTGGTTGTATGTTGGTTTGAAGAAGGATATCTTGAAAGATTGAATGTAGAGCCATTTATTTTACAAACCAAATATTTTTAACAAACCAATTTTGCTCATATACGTAAATATCCGATAGCTTATCTTTGTTGTCCCAAAAACAAATCAATATGTCACAAGTTTGGAAGAACTACCAGGAAAAAAACAAAGACCGTTTTTTAAATGAAATGCTGGACCTGCTCCGCATTCCTTCTATCAGTGCCAAAAGCGAACATAAAGCTGATATGCAGCGATGTGCCGAAGCGGTAAAGAAAAGTTTACTCGATGCGGGTTGTGATAAAGCCGAAGTGATGGCGACAGACGGTCACCCGGTAGTGTTCGGTGAAAAGATCATTGACCCTTCCAAACCTACTGTGCTCGTATATGGCCATTATGATGTGCAACCCCCCGAGCCACTGGAACTTTGGACCAACCCTCCTTTTGAACCAACCATTGTTGACGGAAAAATATTTGCCCGCGGCAGTGCAGATGACAAAGGACAATTTTATATGCATGTAAAAGCATTGGAAACATTGGTGAAGACGAACACGATGACCACTAATATCAAATTCCTGATCGAGGGAGAAGAAGAAGTTGGTTCCCCTAATCTTGGAAAATTCGTTGCAGCAAATAAAGAGTTATTAAAAACAGATGTGATACTGATCAGTGATAGTTCTTTATTAAGTATGGAAAACCCTTCATTGGATATTGGCATGCGTGGTCTCTCCTATATACAAATAGAAGTAACCGGTGCCAACCGGGACCTGCACAGCGGAACGTATGGCGGAGCCGTTGCAAATCCGATCACGATATTAGCCAAGATGATCGCCGGTTGTCATGATAAAAAAAATCATATCACCATCCCGGGATTTTATGATGATGTGGCCCTGCCTACCAAAGAGGAAAGAAAATTATTGAGGAAAGCTCCTTACAATGAACAGGAATATATGGATGAACTGGGTGTAAAAGAACTATGGGGCGAAAAAGGATTTACAACGTATGAAAGAACCGGCGTTCGCCCGACACTGGAACTGAATGGTATCTGGGGTGGTTATACCGGCGAAGGAGCAAAAACAGTTTTACCCTCAAAAGCCTATGCTAAGATCTCTGCAAGGTTGGTCCCGAATCAATCTTCACATAAGATGTCCGAAATATTGCTGAACTATTTTAAATCAATTGCTCCCCCTTCCGTAACTGTAAAAGCAGAATTGCATCATGGCGGAGAACCTTACGTGACACCGATCGACAGCAAAGGTTACCTGGCCGCGGCCAAAGCATTGAAAACAACTTTTAAGAAAAAACCAATTCCGGTGCGTGGTGGTGGAAGCATTCCCATCTGTTCTATCCTGGAAAAAGAATTAGGAGTAAAGATCGTCTTTATGGGTTTTGGGTTGGATACTGACAACCTGCATAGCCCGAATGAGAAGTATAATATTGAGAATTATTACAAGGGAATAGAAACGATCCCTTATTTCCATAAATATTTTGCAGAAGTGTAAAAAATTTAATGAAATGTGGCAGCATCGTCTCTTATGTCTTTTTGCCAGTTGTTGTCTTGTCTTTCCTCATTTTCTTCATGCGCAGTTAGATACCATCTATTTCAATTCACAATGGCAGATCTGTGAAAAACCTCTTGCCAAACATTATCGTATCGGTAAATTCACAACTGATCCTCCCTTGCATTATTTCGGAAGGGTGTTAGATTATCATATTAATGACACCCTTGAAATGGATGGTACCTACAATGAGTTAGGCAAGAAGGATGGCATTTTTATATTTTACCATCCCAATGGCAAAATACAGTCCCAGGGCCATTATCATAATAACTTCATGCAAGGCGAATGGGAATACTTTACCAGGGATGGAGATCCAAAGATGAGGGTGGAGTATGATGGTGACGGAATAAACTTTACCGTACATGAATTCAGAGACTCAACAGGAAAAATGCTGACAAAAGACGGAACAGGTGAATTCTTGCTGCCAATGAACTACAAAAATTTATGGGATTGCATGCTGCAGGGTCAATTCAGGAACGGGAAACGGCACGGCAACTGGAAATACCTGAATATCGACCCCCATACGCTGCTGCTAAAAGTATTTGCTGAAGAAAAATATGATAATGGTGAATTAAAAAAGGGAACTCTTTATTTTGGCTTTGCCAATAGCACTTATAAATCGCCCACGGGTAATTTTTATATCAGGGATAATTTTCAATTGAACATAACAGAAAAATTTGATAAGGATCGTTTATCCTTCAGAACTGATGCAGACCTGGAAACATACTTGCAAACAGGTGAGATTTCCGGCTACCATGTCGAAGACACCTCCAAAGGGTCCATGGTCGGAATACTGAGAACCTTAAATGCTCCCTCCATAGTTAACCGGTTTCGGGATCCCATAAAAGTATACAAGGGAGAAGTCATTTTTACATTAGGAGATTCCGGCACCATCAAAGACATTGAAATAAATGGCAACCTTAGTGAAAATGAAAAAACCATCATGCAGTTTATCCTGAAGAAATTTGATAATATCCGTGAACTGGATGATCAGAATGAAATAAATCCCGAACATAAAATTTATTTCTTCAGCCTGGTCACCGCCGACTTCCTCCCCCTCCGCGATCTCGGTTCTTATCCCGAAACAGAATTCGTCTTTTCTCCCTGGCCTTATCTCAAGCTGGTAGAGACTTTAAAAAAAATAAGAAAAAAATTAAAATATTAATGACTGCAGCAAAAGAAAAACTCCGCCTTGATAAATACCTCTGGGCCATCCGTCTTTTTAAAACAAGAAGTTTAGCAACTGCAGCCTGCGATGGAGGGAAAGTGAAATTTGGAGGAACACAGGCCAAAGCTTCCAAAAATGTGAGTATAGGTGATGAGTATGAAGTAAAAACAGAAACCAAACGATGGCGGATAAAAGTAACAGGGCTTTTACAGAAAAGAGTAGCTCATGCAATTGCTATTACCTATTATATAGACATCACACCTGAAGAAGAGGTCCAGCGTCTTCAATTCCAGGCTGCCAGTTTCCATACCGGCAAGCGGCAAAGCAAGATCGGCCGCCCTACCAAAAAAGAAAGAAGGAACCTCGATGGTTTCCTGGAAGATTAATTATAGTTGATAAAAATCAGCTTTCAGCATTACAATGGTCATGCCTTCCCGCCTTGAAGTAGTTTAGATTCGTTTTATTATTCATGAGATTATTATGTTACAGCGTGTTACAAAAATAAAACAATCAGGATACCGGGAGGAAAAACAGGTAAATTATCCGGCATAACAAATATGTATGTTGACTAACCCAGGAACTATGCGTTTGCACATTGCACCAAACCGCCTCATCAGTGATATACAAAAAGATTTCAATGAGGCTTTTCCTTTTTTGAAAATTGAATTTTTCAAAACGCGGTCATTTACCCGTTCAGATTTTATGGCGCACCAGATCATTCCTTCACAACGCAAGATCGGGGATGGTCAACTGGCTATTACAGACGGTGATATCGAAGTTGTGGAAGCAATGAAAGTGATGGACCTGGAAAAAATATTCAAAGATCAGTTTAGTCTCGCCATGCAGGTATTTCGTAAATCCGGCAATCTCTGGTTAGAAACCACGATGACTGATAACTGGACCTTGCAACAACAGAATGATCATGGGCGGGAAATTTCTTCATTCAAAAACACGAAAGAGTTGCCGGGTGATTTTGATCTGGCCCGTGATGCCAGTCATTAGTAGAGCAGGTTCTTTAATTTCTCCAGGTTGATAATGGATATCTTTCCTTCTTTTATCTCTATCAGTTTTTCCGATTTAAAATCACTGAGTGTCCGGATCAATGATTCAGTAGCAGTGCCAACATAATGGGCAAAGTCTTCTCTTGAGATCTCAAGAGGATTATTTTTATTTTCTGTATTAAACTTCTGATTTATATCCACCAGCGCTTTTGCCACCCTTTTCCGGAGGGAACTGTAGGCAAGGTTCAGCAACCGCTCTTCTTTTTCCTTTACATTTTGAGTAATGATGCGGATAAATTTGACAGCAATATCCATGTTGCCATAGATCATATGCATAAAATCCTCTTTGGGTACCTGCATGATCTCTGCATCTTCCAGCACAACGGCCGAGTCGTCGTAATTCTTGTCTTCTATCAGGGCTGAGTAGCCAATGAAATCCCCGCCGGTAAAAAGATCGGTTATATATTCCTTACCATCCTCATGCGTTTTAAAACCTTTTACTTTCCCTTTTACCAGGTAAAATAAATAGCGTGGTCTTTTGCTCTCCTGGTAAAGCGTTTGTTTTTTGCTGTAGTTCTCCACGTCATACTGATCAGCCAGCTGGGTCATCAGCCCCGAAGTTTTTACATCCTTGATAAATTGGTTGATCCCGTTTTGCGAAGGAGCATATTTATTCTCCATTACTTCGGCTTTTTTCAGCCTTACTTCAATTGCATTCAACAGTTCAATATCTTCAAATGGTTTGGTAATATAGTCATCAGCACCCATTTCCATACCTTTCCTGAAATCACCTCTTTCTGTTTTCGCAGTAAGAAATAAAAAAGGGATTCGCTGGGTATCTTCATTCTTCCGCAACAGGTGCAGCACGCCATACCCATCCAGTTCAGGCATCATGATATCGCAAACAATTACATCAGGTTTTTCTTTTTGTGCCAGTTCTACTCCCCGCTTTCCATTTTCAGCAGTAAAAGTTTTATACCCGGCCAGCTCTAATATTTCGGCAGTGTTTTCCCGGATGTCTGCGTTATCATCGATCACTAAAACTGATTTCATATCAAGGTAAGTTTACAGGAATGGTAAAGGTAATAGTTGTGCCTTTATTTAACTGACTTTGTATTTGTATTTGTCCTCCCAATAACTCAACATATCTTTTTACAATATGCAAACCCATACCCGTTCCCTGGATATTCGTAGCATTAGCGCCACGGAAAAAACTGGAAAAAAGATGCAGCTGGTCATCCTCTGAAATACCAATACCCTGGTCTGTTATAGAAATGACAGCCTGGTCCGCAGCCATTTTTACATGAATAGAAATTAATTTCTTTTCATCTGAAAATTTTATAGCATTACCAATAAGATTGATGAGTATATTTTTGAAAAGCTTTTTGTCAGTGTAAGCAATGCAGTCGTCATTGGAAGAAAGCTCAAAATGCTGACCTCTTTTCAGAATACCTTTCATTTCTTCAATGGTCTCGGCAAGAATTTCTTTCAGGTTGGCTTCATCCATGCTCTTTTCCACTTTGCCTTCATTGAGCTTGCCTAAGGATAGAAAATCTTCCAGGATATCATTCAGGAGCTTGACAGAATTTTTTATTTTCTGAATATGTTTTTCTCTTTTCTCCTGGTCATCCTCTGCAGTATATTTTGACAGCAAAGACGCAGAAGAAAGCACCGTACTTAACGGGGTCCTGAATTCATGCGAAGCCATAGAAACAAAGCGGCTTTTGATCTCATTCAATTGCCGTTCTTTATCCAATGCTTCGCTTAATTCAAGCTGGGAACGTTCCAGCTTCTGAAGTGCTTCCTTTAAGATCAGGGTTCTTTCTTCCACTTTCACTTCAAGACTGGCATTCAACTGTCTTATTTTATTTGTGATATTTTCCAGCTCCATCTTCTGTTTCAGCATATCATTCTCGATCTCTTTGCGCTTTGTAATATCAATGATAAAAGCTATTACAAATAATTCTCCTTCTCTCTGGTAATGGCTCAGGCTCACTTCAACGGGCATGTCGGTTCCGTCTTTTTTCCTGGCATACAGGTCACGACCCACCCCCATTACACGGTTAGATGGTTGCTGATAAAACCCTTCTCTTAATTGATGATGATGATGCTTGAACTTTTCAGGTATAAGGATCTCGATCGGCTTTCCAATTAATTCTTCTTTCCCATACCCAAACATTTTTTGTGCCGCCGGGTTCACCATGAAAATATTACCGGCGTTATTGGTCAGGATAATTCCTTCCGTAGCATTTTCAAACAATGAGATCAGGTGAGCTGGGTTATTCATAGTAAAGCTGTAAAAACTCAAGTTACTAAAAACGGCGCCAAAGTGAGAAAACATTGAACAAGTGAGCTTGACAAAGGATTATGTACCCGGCTGCATTACTACTATCATCGTCTGTTGCGTCGCACTCTTGTACGTTCTGTTCGCTACTCGGCATTTGCGAAGAGTTTCCCTCTCTTTTTTAAGTATCTTTAATTTGAGCTGTTGGTGAGAAGAAAACATCAACAGTGGCGTAAATGCTGAATATTAGTCATCTCTCCTAAGGTAACCCTGATTATCATGAGGCAAATTTTTGAGTTTGTATAACTCCTGAAATTTTCCCACCAAAGTCCTATCATCCAAGGCATCATTGAGTCCTGTAGAATATACCGTAGGTATATCTGATAAATCACCAAATTTTTCTGTAAGTTTCTTATACATTTTATAATCTCCAATAATTTTATCCAGTCGTAGGTATTCAGTTTCAAAGAAATTTGCTTTAATCAGCGTAGGACTTTCGGAGCTTGTTGATGACCGATACACTGAAGGAGTAAAAATGCGCAAAAATTTGAGGGCTGCATCTTCATCGGATTTGAAAAGTCCTTTAATTTCACGATCCAATGAATTCTGATCTACGTCATGCCACCAAACTATTTGGCGGATCATATACTGCTCAGGGATTGCGTTAAAGAATCCTTTCTCATTCATTAATAAATGTAGTCGTGCCAAATAGAGTTTCTTTATTTGCATTGCAGGATCACCTATAAATATCACATTCTTGTCCTGTTCAGAAGATGGCATTACAAATCTTGCGGTTAGCTCCGCAGAAAATAGTAAATTATTTGAATTCCTTACTGCCTCCAATGCCACATCCAGCTTTTTATCTATTGGCAGGCTGCGTATTATAGCCGCGATGCTCAGAGCAAGTAACTTAAATGGACTTCCAAGATCAAATGCTTCTGCTTCCTCAAAACGATTGCTTATTAAACATAATGCTTGAATGATCTTTTCCTTGTTATCGGGTTTTATATCGGTTCGATTAAAAGCAAATTTGGAAGCTATACTTCGCAAAGAGAATTTTTCAATATCCTTGACCAGTTGATCCATAACATCCTCAGTGGATAGAGAATTTCCTTCAATATAATAAGTACTAAAATGAGTATCCGGAATCTCGTCATCTTTAACTGAAAAAGTAAAATATCTTTCAAAATAGTCTTGTGAACTTATCTTTTTCAGATAAATAAGACTTTCCTCTTTTACGTTTTTTGCTTCCGCCGGATCGACCCAAGCGAATCTGGGGAAAAGATGCATTGTTAATTCCCTTATTGCCCTGCGCACAGACGCAGGATATCCATTGAGAATTGGATTTACTTGTTTAAGAGTATCATCTGTATCGCTTGTATGCTCACGTAATTTATCATCAGTATAATCCTGAAGGAACATTTCCTTATTGCCTCTAATAAAATGATAGTATTCCGGGAAGTTCGCTTTGAATAACTCCAATACTATCAGATCAATCAAGTTGACCTCTCCCTTCAACATGAGCAATGTAAATTGAAATGAATTGGAGAAACGGACGATTTTTCTTGGATTATTTAGCAGCAGCAATAAGCCATCTGCAAAGATTTCGACTAATTTATTCTTGTCAGTTTCCAAATCCACGTTTGCCAAGGTGGTGACCTTTTGAATTGCGTCCTGAACAAAAAATAGAATTTCATCATCGTGTGCCTTAGGAATAACTAGGGGTAATTGAATGACCTTTTCCAAAAATTGATAACCTGAATCGGGAACCAAACCTCCATAATTTGGAGCAAGCATTCTTGCCACAATATCAGGATCAAAAAATAATATGTAAGTGGTTCGGGGGAAATCTCCCAATAACTTAACCAACTTAAATATGGTGGCAACCTCACGGCTATCTAGCCTGTCTAGATCGTCGATAAAAATTACAAGGTTTAAACGGGACTCAATAATGAATTTATTGATCCGGTCTCTCGCAATTTCAGGAGACATTCCTTTTTTTGATCTGAATACTTTTAATGCCGATTTTAAAAAGGGAATAAACTTTCCAACTTTTGGTATGGCTTCCAATACTCCAATTGATTCGCCATAATCGGCTATCATATTGAAAATTTCTTCTTTTCTTGTATGGAGTTTTTTCCCCAAGCTGTCGGCTAAGAGCTTAAAGTAAGCTAACAATAAATACTCTTCATCCTTGAAGTACCATGGGTTGAATCTGATCTGCAGTATTTCTGGATCTAGCTTTTCTGAAACCATATTAAGTACGGAACTCTTACCCTCCCCCCACCTGCCGTAAACTCCAACAACAGTGCTTTTTGGGGTGTAGTTCCCGCAAACAGAGGTTATTTTCTGCGCAAAGACTGCTCGGTTGAATTTATCTTCCTTTGAGGACTGAATTGGTGAATCGATGCTAAAATCTGGTGGCATAGTGGAAGGTAAATCTACAAAAAAAAGTCAGCGCTTTCAGCATCTTGACGAGTTTCGGTTAAGCCTTACTCCACTCGTTATTAAACTCTTGTAATATGATTTGCTTATACCTTTCCCCTTCAACCTTATTTAGCATAAACATTTTGTTCCCAATATCCTTTATGGAAGCACCAATCATATAAACGACTGAATCATCTATCACAAGAAATCTGTCATGAAAAACTTCAGTAGGCTTTATTTCAAGACTTCCGTATTGCTTATTAAACTTCTCCACAAAAGGAGTAAGTCTATCTGTCAAAGAGGTAGATTTTGTTAAAATTTTAATTTCGACTTTTTGGTCCTTTTTATGCGTAAAAAAATTTAAAGTCTCATGGCTGATATAGTTATCTATAAGTTTTATAGATTGGGTTGCTTTTTCTATAATGTCTATAATGATTTTATAAGCATCAAAGAATTGCCCCTTTTTAAAAGTGCCTTCACTCTGATTTTCTAATTTCCCTTGCAAATTATTTCTTTCTTGGCCAACAAGAAAGATTGCATTTGAATGGGTTTTATTTTGTGGGCAAGTTTCTGGTTTAGTACAAACAGATAAATGCTTTTGAAAAAGTGCTATTACCTCTTTTTCGTATTCATTAATGTACTTTAACCGATTGATTATTGATGAATAAGGCTGTAGTTCAATATCAAATCTGTTTTTGAGATTTATAAGTTTTTCGTAATCTCTTGTATTTGCATGAGTGAGTTTGGCAAAATGTTTTGCTTCTTTTATAATAAAATCTTCCATAACTAAAATCATTTAATCAAACAACTCATAACTACTGCCCTTGCTTGTTTTCTTCTACGCTTTTTTGTGTATGTTGGTTCATGGGATGGAGAGGTTATTGTTCAAATTTAAGAAACGCCATTGACATTTGCGGAGACTTGACAAATGCTGAGTAGCGAACAGAACGTACAAGAGTGCGACGCAACAGACGATGATAGTAGTAATGCAGCCGGGTAAATAATTCTTCGTCAAGCTCAGGATAACAACCCATCGACAAGCTCGATCAACTTACCTGACTTTACAAGTTCTATCGATCTCATCATTTCAGTCCGTAAATACCTGTCCGTTTTTTCCGGTGGAAAATGAGATGGTTTAGAAAGTTCATTATAAACTTTTTGCGTCCCCTTTCCCAATTCTCTTAATCCCTTTGGTAATTTATTGTAGGTAAGTTGTAATCCTCTGAGTGCGCAAAGCAATTCGATGCCGACAAGGATCTGCGTATTGTAAATGATCTTTCTCAAATGAATAACCCCGACACTACCCATGGAAACATAATCTTCCTGGTTGGCTGCGGTTGAAACGGACATCACCGAGGCAGGAGTTGAAAGCACCCTGTTTTCCGCAGCCCTTGCAGCACCAGCATACTGGAGTACCATTAATCCCCCGTCGGCTTTGCTGGTATCATTGGCCAGGTCGGCAGGCAGTCCAAAACTCAGGCGCTGGTCTAATAATGAAAAAGCTCTCTTATCAGTGATCAATCCCAAACTTGTAAGCGTAATTTTTAAATAATCTATCGGCGCTGCCAATGCCTGGCCATGAAAGTTACCGCCGCTTGCAAACAATACACCACCGTCTTCACCTGTTCTGTCAAATTGAAAAAGAGGGTTGTCCGTTGCCGAGTTAATTTCCTTTGACAGCGTTTTTTTCATTTTGTCGATCGCTTCATATAATGCACCATGAACCTGCGGTGCGCATCTGAAACTATACCTGTCCTGGACTCTCTCCTCGCCTTTAATTTTTCCGCCAAACTTATGTTCCTGTGCTTTTCTGCTGCAACGCTTTGAACCTTCAATCAGCTTTCGGATTTGTTTTGCAATTACTATTTGTCCTTCGTGCCGGTCACTGCCTTCATTGATCAATTCGGAGAATGCTTTTTGTTCCCCTCTTATTGCTTCCAATGATAAGGCTGCGGAAATGGAAGCAGATCTTAAAATCCTTTCGGTATCCCTTACAGCAAACACAGCAAATGCGGATATAAAGTTTGATCCGTTTGTCAGACCCATGGCTTCTTTTGCTCCTAACTTAATTTTTTTAAGGCCCGCTTTTCGTAATGCTTTTTTTGCAGGCATCAGTTCTTTTTCTCCATTGGAGTCCTTACGGACAAAATAAGCCTGCGCTTCATCCAGTTCGATCATTACGGCTCCTATCATAGCTAATGGAACAAGATCACCGCTTGCACCGACCGAACCTTCTTCCAATACCCAGGGTGTGACTTTTTTGTTGAGCATATCAACTAAGAGTTGACAAGTGTCCAGCTTCATCCCCGATAATCCTTTTGCAAAGGAATTTAACCGTATTACCATCATGGCCCTCACTATTTCAACAGGCACAGGATCTCCTGTCCCGCAATTATGGACCTTGATGTATTTTACCTGGTAACTGTTTATTAAACTATTTTGAACCGCGATATTTTTCAGGTCGCCGTGCAGCCGGTTGGTTCCGTAGACCGCAATGTCAGGGCGTTCTCTTAATTGCTTTTCTAACTTCCTGCGACCAGCAATGATCTTTTTTCTTGATCCCTCTCCCAATTCAACAGCATATCCTTTTTCTGCTACATTAATAATATCGTCAATGGTCAATGTGCTGCCATCCAACGTAACAGTTTTTTTTGTTGCCATTTTTAAATCTTTTAGTGATTGTCCTTATGTATGACCCTTAGTGCCCTTTGTGGTTCGTCGTGTTCTTTGTGCTCCTGATTTTTAGTAGCACAAAGAACACAAAGCAGGCACGAAGAACACAATGTTATCATTAGGTTTCAATAAGCGGATAGTCACTTTAAATTCTATTGATGCTTCTTGATAAGTTCCTTTACCTTTTTCACCAGGTCTTCCCGCTTCACTTCAAACTGTGATGTCTTTTGCCATTCCGTCTTGTCCGTGAATTCACCGGCGATCTCTTTTCCCATTTTCAGATCCCTGGCCGTGATCACGCCTTTTGCCAATTCATTTTCACCTAAGAGAATAGCAACAGGACAATTTTTTTTGTCGGCATAGGCCAATTGCTTGTTTAATCCCCGCTGGGATCCGTAATAAACTTCCGTATCAATCTTTGCTTTGCGTAACTGGCTTGCAATTTTTTGATATTCCGTCATCAGGTTATTGTCAAAGACAACGATCAGCACAGGGCCCGTAACCTGCTTCGGCGCCTCCTTGGTCAATTGAAGTAATTCAGCGATACGGTCAACACCGATCGATAAACCCGTAGCAGGAACTTTGATGCCTAATAATTTTTCAACAAGATCATCATAGCGTCCACCGCCGCAGATGGAGCCAACCTTTTTTTCATTTCCTTTATCGTCGGTATAAGTTTGTTTTGATTCCACTTCAAACACAGGACCTGTATAGTATGACATTCCCCGGACAAGTGTCGGGTCAAACACAACTCTTTTTTCATTGTATCCCATCCCGGAAAGAACGCTGTCAATTTTCCGTAACTCCTCAACACCTTCCGTAAAAATTGTATTTGCATTTGCCATATCACTCAACCGCTCCAGGATATTATTTCTTTTTTTTGTCTTACCAAATTTTTTGAAAAAATCAGTAACCCCTTTGATCAGATCGGATGATAGTCCCAGGCCTTTTACTTCTGCACCCGAGGTATCGGTTCTTCCTTTTCCTAATTCTCCTTTCATTCCATCAAACCCGATCTTATCTAATTTATCAATTACTCTTAAAATATTTTTTTCGGTTTCTTCATCATTCACACCTAAGTTTTGAAGAAACCCTTTCAGCACTTTTCTGTTATTTACTTTTACGATATAATTCCCTCTTTTCAGCCCGATCGCTTCCATGGCATCAGCCGTCACCATACAAACCTCTGCATCAGCCGTCATATCTGCTGTACCTACCGTATCAAAATCCAATTGCCAGAATTCCCTGAATCTTCCCGGATCCAATTTTAATTCAAACCTGAAAACAGGTCCGAACTGGTAGCGCCTGAACAATGGTGACTTCTCCGTTTTTAAAAGACCTTTCAGTTTGTCCTGCCAAAGTTGTTCTGCATATAACCTTGCTAATGGCGCCGTGAGGTCATACCGCAAGGCAACATGGTGATTTTCGTAAATAACTTTATCGAAATTATTTTCATCTTTCAGTTCATTTCCTTTTTCATCATAGACGGGTTCTTGTTCAGGATTGCGAAAAGAATAAACACCATCTGCCACTTGCGCTTCGTCTGCAGCCCCTTCACCGGGCATATATTTTCCTAATGCATCGGCATATTCCAGGATGGGAGTGTCCCAATGTTCAAAGCCATAAGCCCTGTAAACTTTTTTGGCTCCGTCAATAATGGCCCATTTGATCTGGTTTAAACCCGGATCAATATCCCTGAAGCCCTTTATTTTTCCCGGAACGATCCCTCTTTTCTGAGTTTCCATATACTAGTTGAGTTTTCCCGATTAAAAAAAGAGGCTGAACCAAAAGCTATATTAAACACAGAGTTCAGGAGTTAACTGAGTTACACAGAGAAATCACCTTGTATATCTAAACTCTGTGCAACTCCAATACTCTGTTACTCTGTGTTAAAAACACTTTTGAGACTGCCTCTCCTTTCTGTCCCTCCGACCAGGCTCGAACTGGTGACCTCCAGATCCACAATCTGGCATTCTAACCAACTGAACTACAGAGGGAGTAAAATCTTACTTTTCGTTCTCCAAGTTTCTTTTTTCAGAACAGGGCACAAATTTATAGAAAAATGGGCAGAGAGAAGGTTTAGCCTGAATTTTCCCAAAAAGAGGTAATGTCCGGTTTTCAATATTTCTCGCAGCGTTCGCTGCGAAGCAGCGGCGTCCCGATAGCTATCGGGATTGCGCTCTTTGCCTCTTTGCGGGCTCTGCGTGAAACCAAAACCGGACACTACCCAAAAAGACTGTTTTGGGGTGTGCGATAAATGGACAATTATTCTCTGGCAAAAGAGAAATTATGTCAACTTGATGATACTGACTAAAATCATTGCCCGGTATGACTGATATCCCTTACCTGGGAATAGAGGCGACCTAATTTCGGGTTGCAATTAATAAATGAATTAAGACTGTGCTCATGTAAATGAGCTATCGTTGGTTTTTGTTTCTACCACGACCCCCGGTTCCCCGGGGGTTTTATTTTACCAGATTTTTAACCTGCTGCTTTTAATAAGTTATCGTTATCCCGGCGCCCCATCCCATATCGCTATCGTAATGGGTTGATAAAGAAAAATATTTTGAGGCCACATATCTGAAACCTGCCATATATTCTTTATCTGTATTGATCATCCAGTTAAACCGCAAACGTGGGGTTATTGAAATATCTTCCCTTGATAATTGAAACCGGAATTTCCCATTACCATCGATCCGGGCATCAGCAATCACCAGCATTGGTAAAGTATAGGCAACTCCTGCTACTACTGTTTTGCGATCGTTCTTATTACTTGCCTGGCTAAACCAATTTTTTTCATCATTGCCAAATATGTTCTTTGGGCCTCCTTCTTTTTTATAATGATAATCAAATCCAGTATACAGATACCACCATTGCATTTTACCAAAATAGCGGCCAACCATAGTTTCGCTTTCATATCCGTGCATATCGTGGTAGCCCAAATGCCACAGGGTGTTTAATTTCCAACGGGTTTGGGCAAACATGGCTTCACCATCGCTGCCATTAGTCTCTATTCCCAGCCTTGCCATAAAATGGAATTGTCTGTCATCTGCAAATAGTTTTCGTCGTGCTAATTTCGGATCAGGGATCTCAGGATTGGCTGGTGAATTCTCGTAGCTGAATACCCTGCCCATTCCACTCATCATATGGTATAATATATGGCAATGAAAAAACCAGTCGCCATAAGTATTTGCGGCAAATTCAATGGTATCTGTTTCCATTGGCATGATATCAATGATGTTTTTCATGGGTGCATATTCACCCTGCCCATTGAGTAACCTGAAATCATGTCCGTGCAGGTGCATGGGATGCCGCATCATACTATTGTTGAAAAGAACGATCCTTACATTTTCTCCTTTCTTAATTAAGATCTTATCCGATTCCGAAACCGTTTTATTGTCTAAGGTCCATACATAGCGATTCATGTTTCCTGTCAGATCAAATTTTAATTCTTTTACCGGGCCTTGCGTCAAGGTTGTTTTGCTGGAGGCACGGAGCATACCATAATTCAAGGTAACAATGTCAGGTGTTTCACTTTCCATATTCATACCCTGCATAGTATCTTTTTTTGATTTTTCCTCACCTGTTATTTCCGGATACATTACAGTATTCATATCCATTGTTTGATTACTCATTTCCATACCCATTGGCATGAGATCACCATTCATTGCCATCATGTCGTTCATCATTTTCATGCCTGCAAAGTATTTTAGCTTGGGTAGTCTTTGGGCAGGCATTTTCATACCACTTCCCAACCATAGCGAGGCTGATTTGGTACGGTCTTCCGGTGTTACTAAAAATTCATAACTCATGTTAGCCGGAATGGTTACAATAACATCATAGGTTTCTGATACTGCAATGATCAACCTGTCTATTTCTGTGGGTTCTATATCATTACCATCGGTAGCTACTACCGTTATTTTTCCACCTGAGTAAGTAAGCCAGAAATAGGAAGATGCACCCGCATTTGCTATACGTAATCTTACTTTATCGCCTGCTTTGAATTGAGGTTGTTCATTTATGTTTTTCCCGTTAATTAAAAACCTGTCATAATACACATCGCTTACATCCATTGCATTCATCCGTTTCCACTCATTGGTAAGTTTGGTTTTTAATTGCCCCAGCTTTATGGCTTCGGCATAGCTTTGGGTAGTGCCTTTTTTGATAGCAAACCAATCGGTGGCATTGTGCAGACTGCGATGAACTTCTCCGGGCCTCATATCTGTCCATTCACTTAAAATGACAGGCAGGGTTGGAATATCCCATTCTTCTCTTTTATTCATAATAAATGCGCCGTACATACCGATCTGCTCCTGTAATTCGGTATGACTGTGATACCAATGTGTGCCGTGCTGAATGATAGGAAATTTATACAAATGTGTTGTGTGTGGCTTGATGGGCATCTGTGTAAGGTTTGGCACACCATCATATTGATTGGGAAGCATAAGACCATGCCAATGCAGGGAAGTTTCCTCACTTAATTCGTTATGTACATAAATCTCGGCTGTATCGCCTTCCGTAAATGTGAGTGTTGGCATAGGAATGCTTCCATTTACAGCAATAGCCCGTTTTGTTTTGCCCGAAAAATTTATCATCGTATCAGCAATGTATAAATCGTAACGTACAGTATGTGGTGCTGTATTGTTAACAATGGTTTTTATGGGACCCAAATTTACTTTGGGTATATCCATATTTCCTATATCATGTGTTGAACTGTCATCACCCATTTTCATATCATCCATATCCATTGGTTTCTCCTTAGCTGTGTCTTTAGGCATTTGCATTTCATGATGCTTATTAATTGTTGGATTTACAACAGCTTTCGGCTTTTCCTTTATCAACCTCATCCCGCATTTAGGGCAATTACCGGGCTTGGTAGCATGAATTTCCGGATGCATGGGGCAAGTATAGAATACGGGTTGCATAGTGTCTTTGTTGACCATACCTATTGGTTTTTTAACTACAGGTTTTGCTACCAGCTTCGGCTTTTCCTGGATCAGTTTCATCCCGCATATCGGGCAATTGCCTGGCTTGCTGGCATGAATCTGCGGATGCATAGGACAGGTGTAGGTCACCGCCTGTGCATAAGCAAAAGAATATAGAGCCAACCCAAAGACTATTAATAATATTTTTTTCATTACAGTATTCCTATTTTTTTACTTTCAGCATACTTGCATTGATGGCTACAACAATTGTACTTACTGTCATTAAAACAGCACCTGCAGCCGGGCTTAATAGAACACCCTGTTTGTACAAAATACCTGCTGCTAATGGCAGTGCCACCAGATTGTAGCCTGTTGCCCATATTAAATTCTGTATCATCTTCCGGTAAGTGGCTTTGCCAAATAGGATCAAACTCACAATGTCTTTTGGATTACTGTTAACCAAAACAATGCCAGCGGTTTCAGCTGCTATATCACTGCCGCTTCCAACAGCAATACCAACATCTGCTTGTGCCAATGCAGGAGCGTCGTTTACACCATCACCTGTCATGGCCACAAATTCTCCATGGCTTTGCAGCTCTTTTATCTTCTCTAATTTCTGATGAGGCAATACTTCCGCAATAAAACTATCCATGCCGATAGTTTCACTTACACTTTTTGCCACTTTATTGTTATCGCCTGTAAGCAATATTGATCTGATATTATTTTGTTTCAACGTTTGAATGGCACCTGCTGATTCAGGTCTTATTTCATCCGATAAAGCAATATATCCTGCTAACTCATTATTGATAATTATAAATACAACCGTTTCTGTATCATTGGCTATAAAGCCAGCGGGAAGAGTAATATCATTTTCTTTTAAATAACCCGGACTAACCACCAATATTTTTTTACCTTCTACATTGGCTTCTACACCTTTCCCGGTAAGGGCATCGAAATTTTCAGTTGCAGGGATCGCAATCGATAATTCTTTCACTTTTTGCAGGATCCCCGTTGCAATAGGATGTTCTGATTTTTGCTCTAATCCAGATGCCAGACGAATGATCTCATTTTCGCTTATATGTTTTTGCAACGAAACGATTTTTGATACTTCAAATTTTCCTACAGTAAGTGTGCCGGTTTTGTCGAATACGATGGTCGTTATCTTCCTTGAATTTTCAAAGGCTGTTCTGTTTTTAATTAACAACCCGTGTTTGGCAGATAGAGCGGTTGATTTGGCTACTACCAACGGCACAGCCAGTCCTAATGCATGTGGGCAACAAATAACAATTACCGTTACCATTCTTTCCATGGCAAATGCCAACGATTGGCCGCTGAGATACCAATATAAAAAGGTGGAAATCCCCGCAAACAATGCAATAATGGTTAACCATCTTGCGGCTTTGTCTGCCAGCAACTGGGTTTTTGACTTTGATCTTTGTGCATCATCAACCAACTTTATTACCTGTGAGAGATAAGAATCTTTTGCGGCATGAGATACGGTAACTTTAATAGCTCCGTTGCCATTGATCGCACCTGCAATTACTTTATCGCCTTTTACTTTTTGCACGGGCTTTGATTCGCCGGTCAACATAGATTCATTCAAATAACTTTCGCCTTCCAATATTATCCCGTCGGCTGCAACTTTTTCTCCCGGCTTTACAAGAATTGTATCTTTCTCTTTCAGTGTATCAGTCTTTACGTCATGAACCATACCCGGCATTACCATATGAGCATCGGATGGCATCAATTGCACTAATAACTCCAACTCTTTTGATGCCCCGGCAACAGATTTCATTTCTATCCAATGTCCTAAAAGCATTATCAGAATTAATGTTGCCAGTTCCCAAAAGAAATCCATGCCCTCCAAACCAAACACGATCGCCACGCTGTAGATATAAGCTACTGAAATGGCAAAGCCGATCAAAAACATCATGCCCGGGTTCTTTGCCTTTGCTTCATCCACCAATCCTTTTAAAAAGGGCCAGCCACCATAAAAAAACACAATGGTTGATAACGCAAATAATAGGTATGGTGACCCGGTGAACTGCCAATGAACACCCAGCCAATGCTGGATCATATCTGACAGTAGCATGATGGGAATGGTAAGCGCCAACACAACATAAAAACGTTTTCGGAAATCAGCGATCATCATGGCATGATGATTATGCCCCGCATGCCCCATTGATGGATTAGTACCATGTTGATGATCCATAACAGGAAGTTTGTTTTCGGCTTTCGCAGTCAATACTAAATTCATTCCGCAAATGGGGCATGTGCCCGGCTTATCCTGCACGATCTGTGGGTGCATGGGGCAGGTATATTTTTTTGGATGATGCTGATGTTCCATACGAATAGATTTAAGTCTTATTTTATTTCTTCTTTCACAATACCACAAGTAAACATAGCTTTGCCGAAATAAGGATTTTTAATTTCCTTTGTTTCGCTTATCCAAAAAGCCCCCTTATTATTATTGTACATGGGGCAAAAATCTTTATACAAAGTCTGCCCAGCACCAAATGCTTTCACCAGGTCGTACATGTCTTCACTCAGCATTTTAAAATGTTCCCGTTGATGCCTGATGTTCCCGCCGTTCTTACCGATATGTTCCCCATGCTCTTTTGCATCTTCTGCTATATCTTCAAAAATCTTCCTTTGCGGTTCTGATAAAACAGTCGTATCAAAATTTTGAAAAGCTGTTTCTAAGGCTTTTCCTGCTTCGGCTGCATCATTCGTATTGTCTTTGGTAAAAGCATTTTTTAGTTGCAAATAAATATTTACAATTTCTTGTATTGAAGCGGCTGCTTTTACTTCTTTGTTTGGGGCTGCTGTGTCGTTTGTTTGTTGCTTTACGACAGATGCATTTCCGGGTGTGTTATTTTGCCCCGCATCTGATTTATTATTACTGCTATTGCAGGCTGTATAAACAATGGTTGACAGAACCATGCTAAAAAATATCTTTTTCATTCTCATTTGATTTACTGTATAAATAAAATAATTACAGGCATAGCAATGCTATGCATAATTCATCTTATACCTAAATCAAATCTGGAAACTCCGGATCGCTATGCGGATATCCGGTATGGGAGGGTGATAATTCCGGACAAAATATTTAATGTTTGGAATATGCTGAGAGGCATACAAGCCGTCAGAATTGCACAATGAAAAAAAGAATGATGTAACGAATTCCGGATTTATGACGGTGTTTGAAGATCGGGGGAAGGCTTTGTCAGCCTGTTCAAATTTTATCACTTTATCATTACAGCAATTGTCTTTACCATCTTTTGATTTATGATGATCAGCATCGTCATGATGATGTGATTTGTCGTGATGCTCAGAAGACTCTTGAGCCTCTGTTGCCTCTGTTGCCTCTTCTTTATGATGATGTGAATTAAATCCCATATTTAAACCAACAGCACAGGCAAACCCAACAATTGTATTTAATGCAAATGCGGTCAGGAGAAATGCTGCTTTTAACTTTATAGACATGTTTTTTTCCACTATTTCAAAAGTACGACATTTATGAGCTGAATGTTAAGAGTCTGCCGCATTTTATCACATTTTCGAACCTGTTGGTCTTATGCCCTGGCACACAATAATTCATAGTGTGAATTATGTTTTTTACCTTTAATAATAAGCTACTTTATGAAAAGAGCAGACTTTTTAAAATCGGGAACTTTACTTGGTGCGGCATCTTTATTTTCAACTACGAATGCCTTTGCTCAAAATCTCACTGATAACCCGATAGATAAATTGGTTGATGCAAACGGAAATTACATTCAGCAGGCACTGCCATATAATGAAAATTTTTTAGAGCCGTATATGGATGCTGAAACCATGCACCTCCATTATACTTTCCATCACGGCGGGGCGGTAAAAGGGGCCAACAAGGATCTGCAGATGATCAGGAAGGCATTAGATGAAAACAATTTAGAAACCGTTGATTTTTGGACAAAGAAATTATCTTATCACTTTTCATCCCATGTTTTACATTCTATCTTCTGGACAAATCTTAGCAACAAAAAAACATCACCATCAGGCGATCTTTTGAAACGCATCGAAAAAAATTTTGGCAGTTATGATAAGCTGAATGCTTTGATCGCCGAAACATCAAAAAATGTGGATGGAAATGGTTGGGGTATTCTCGCTTATCAACCTTATAGTGACAGTTTAGTGGTTCTGCAATGTGAGAATCATGAAAAGCTGACACAGTGGGGCTGCATTCCTTTATTAGTCATTGATGTTTGGGAACATGCATACTACTTAAAGTATAGAAATAAACGTACAGATTTTGTAGATGCCTTATTCAATCTTATAAATTGGGATAATGCAGCTCAACGCCTTGATACTGCCATTAAATTGACTAAGTAGCACACGCAACAGGAGTTTTATTTGCCCCCGGTTCCCCGGGGGGTTCTTATTGTTTCTTTGTTTAATTTTGTAAGCATGAGAATGGGATTCTTAATATTGATCTTATTAGCCAACATCAACCTTAGGGCTCAAAAGGATGTTCCACCTCCGCCTCCTCCAAAGGATTCCCAAAATTCAAAAGACACTATTGGGGTTTTTGATAAAGTTGATATCGAAGCAAGATTCCCGGGAGGAGATTCAGCCTGGAGAAATTATCTTGAAAATAATTTTAGAGTCGAACCGGTCTCAGATGCCGTTTGGAAAGAATTGCCAGCCAAAACGAAAAGAAAAAGCGGTTCAGTAAATTTAACCGCCATTGTTCAGTTTATTGTTTGTAAAGATGGAAGTCTTTGCGAAATAAAAACAATAAACAAAATACCTCAGGCTCTGAAAGCCGAAGCTGAAAGATTAATAGCTGAATCAAAGCTTTGGGAACCCGCTATGCAAAATGGCCGGCAGGTAAAAGCTTATAGGAGGCAACCGATCACACTTGTAATTTCAATCGATTAAATTTCCATTCCCTGACAACTATCTTTGCTCCATGCACATAGACATCCTCACCGTTTTACCTGAATTACTTGAAAGTCCTTTACAGCACAGTATCATGAAAAGGGCACAGGAAAAAGGTTTTCTTACTATAGAAGTACATCAATTGCGAAAATGGGCGGTGAATGAATACGGCCAGGTAGATGACTATCAATATGGCGGCGGCGCCGGTATGGTGATGATGTGCGAGCCGCTGGCAAAAGCTATTGAAGAATTATCAAAGCAAAGGAAGTATGATGAGATCATATTTTTAACTCCCGATGGAGGACTATTTGATCAGAAAAAAGCAAACCATTTATCACTGAAAGAAAACCTATTGCTGATCTGCGGACATTATAAAGGCATTGATGAAAGGATAAGAGAGCATTTTATAACCAGGGAGATCTCTATTGGTGATTATGTATTGAGTGGCGGTGAATTAGCCGCAGCCGTTTTAGTGGATGCAATCGGAAGATTGCTTCCCGGTGTGTTGAATGACGAGACCTCCGCATTGACAGATTCATTCCAGGATAATTTATTAGCGCCACCTGTTTATACAAGACCGGAAGATTTCCGCGGCTGGAAAGTACCGGATGTACTCATGAATGGTGATCACAAAAAAATTGAAGAATGGAGACAGGAACAATCCCAGCAAAGAACGAAAGAAAGGAGACCTGACCTGCTGAATGATTAAAGCTGGCAACAATTAATTACTGTTTTATGGATAATAACCGCAGAAAATTTTTACGCCGTCTCGCCATTGGTAGTGGAGTGCTGGCAACCGGCATTCCTTCTTTTGCTGAAACATTTGGTGTAAGCGATGAGCAAATGGAACGTTCATCTCAATTTGAAAGTAATGATCAGCATTTTAATATGTGTGGTTATGCCGCTCCAAAGATCGAAACGGTCCGGATTGGAATTATCGGTCTTGGCCAGAGAGGTTCGGAAGCTGTTGAACGGTTAAGTTATATTGACGGGGTGGAAATTGTTGCGCTATGTGATAAATATCCTGACCGGGTCGCTGCGTCGCAAAAGACGCTGGAAAAGATGCTCCCGATAGCTATCGGGAGACCAAAAGCCAAAGAATACAGCGGCGAAGAAGGTTGGAAAGCTCTATGCGAAAGCAATGATATTGACCTGGTATACACCCCCACTCCCTGGCATTTACATACACCTATTGCTGTATACGCTATGAAGAATGGTAAACATGCAGCCACCGAAGTGCCTGCTGCCAAAACAATTGATGAATGCTGGGAACTGGTGGAAACATCAGAAAAAACAAAGAAGCATTGCATGATGCTGGAAAATTGTTGTTATGATTTTTTTGAACAACTGACATTGAATATGACGAGACAGGGAATGTTCGGAGAAATAATACATGCTGAAGGTGCTTATATACACGACCTGAGCAGGGATTGGCTCTTTAATAAAAATGCCTATGCCGATATGTGGAGGCTGAAAGAAAATGCATCAAGGAACGGAAACCTTTATCCCACGCATGGCCTCGGACCCATTGCCCAGTGCATGAATATCAACCGCGGGGACAGGATGGATCATATGGTAAGTATGAGCAGCAATGATTTTACATTGAATGATCTTGCAAAAGAAATGGCTGCAAAAGATCCTTTCTTTACTGAATTTACTGATAAACCTTACCGGGGAAATATGAATACTTCTTTGATCAGAACCTATAAGGGAAAAACAATGATGATACAACATGATGTGTCATCACCAAGACCTTATTCAAGAATTCATGTGCTGAGCGGCACCAAAGGTTCTGTGGGTAAATGGCCTTCACCGGAGCGGATCGCATTTGGTCATAGCTGGATAAAAAAAGAAGAACTGGATGATCTTTATAAAAAATATTCCCCACCCATCGTCAATCATATCGGCGCTATTGCCAAAGATGTAGGCGGACATGGTGGCATGGATTTTATCATGGATTGGCGTTTGATCGATTGTCTTCGCAATGGCCTGCCATTAGATGAAGACGTTTATGATGCAGCGTTGTGGAGCAGTATTGGCCCGCTGAGTGAAAGCTCGGTGGCTAAAAGATCAAAAACAATGGATATACCCGATTTTACCCGGGGCGCCTGGAAAACTAATAAGCCTGTTGATATGACACTGAATGGGGGCGCAACTACCGGCGTAAGAAAAATTGGCAAAGTGCAATAAGCTTTTAGCTATTAGCCATTAGCCGTTAGCTAATGGCTAATAGCTAAAGAACCCAATATTGTTTTGGTTTCATCCATTAGCTCCGCCGGAATACCAGGATTGTTTTTCATCGCTTCCTGCAACAATGATCTTGCTTTTATTTTATCGCCGGTCTTTGCATATATAAACCCGGCATGGCAAAGCAATTCAGGGTTTTTACAATTTGTTTTTAATGCTGTTTCAATATAAGGCAATGCCTTTGCATAATCGCCTTTCCCGTAATAAACGATCGCGACCGTTTCATTCACTTCAATATTGGCAGGTCGCCGGTTGTATTCTGCTAATGCATATTCCAGCGCTTTATCATAATTCCCCACTCCCATATATGCATGCGCCATTTCATGATCTTCATTTTGCCCGGCATTTTTTTCTTTTTTCCCATCAGTTGAAAATTGCTTCATGTATTTCAGGATCTCATCAGCGATCATTCTTGCTTTTTCTGACTGGCCGGTCAACTTATACGTTTCAACAATCCCTTCTTTAAATGTATGATCGGGTATCAATGAATCAGCCCGCAAATAAAGCCCAAGTGCTTTGGAGTAATCTTTTTCAGCAATGGCTAATCTTGCCAGGCCTGCCAGTGCATAAGGATAATCATGGCGGTTATCTGCCGCAATGGTATAGTGCATTTGTGCGTCTTTCATTTTCCCTGTTTTCTCATACAATTTACCCAACTGTACCCTGCACCATTCTGTATTTTCATCACCCGGGGCGCCGGCATCAACTGCCATTTTCATAGCTTCAATCGCTCCGGCAAGATCGCCGTGTATCTCACGCAGGTAAGCAATGCGGGAATAAGAACGGTTATCCGGGCGTATAGAAACCATTTTATCAGCAGCTTCCAGTGCCGCCCTGTAATTACCCAATTCTACGTTACCATCTACGATCAACCCGTACACATATGCATTGAGGGGATAAAGTTGTTGTGTCTGTTGAGCAACCGTAAGCCCTTCTGCAAACCGGTGCTGCGACAGAAGGATAGTGGCTTTGAATGTAAGGGCTTCAAAATTTTTGGCATCTTTTTCAAGCACTGCATGTATACACTTTAATGCGGCGCCATTATAATAATCGAAATTACCGGTGATACGGGCTTCCTGTATGTACAACGCCGATAATGCCAGCAAAGATTTTATATCGGAAGGATCTTTTTTTATTTTTTTTTGTAAAATATCAACCTTGTTTTTTACAGCCGTCCATTCAGCCGAATAGGCAAGAGAAGCCTTACGGGGAAGCAGTTCGCTGTAAACAATTTCATTTTTATGTCCTTCTTTTTTGATCCTGGTTATCACAAAAGCAGATGCTGCCAGCAACAAAATCAACAGGAAAGAATACATATATCTCTTTTTCATAACCGTAGTTTTAGAATTGGTTAAGAACAACAGGTTCGCGGCATACGAACCTGTTGTTTTATTTTTGTTTAGTTCTTTATTACTTTAATCACTTGTTTAACCGTACCATTTTTCAATGCGGTAACTATATATGTTCCTTTCGCCAGGCTGCTGTTATCCCATTCTACGGTATGAACTCCTGCTTCTTGTTTTTCATCAGCAAGAACGTCCACCTTGTTGCCTTGCATATCATATACAACGATCTTGACCTGGGCAGTTGCATCAACACTGTATTTGATCTTGCTGCTGCCATCGCTCGGATTAGGATAAGCCATTAAATTCATTTCCGGTGAAGCAAGCCCCAGTTCTGAAGTTGGTTTTTTAGCCACAGGCATTTTGCCCATGTTCGCCTGGGTTTTATTTGACTGACCATCATTGCAATCACAATTATGTGTCCCGGACCATGGCGTTGCCACATATGGAAAAGCTGGTTTCAGCGCAGCATCATTTGATGTAACACCTGCATTGTATGTATATACATCCAGCAGATCCGGGGTGACAGGACTTCCTGCACAGTTATAATCATCATACCATAACCCTATTGCTGCTAAAACAATTCCGCTTACGGCCTGCAATTCTATACGGACCACATCATCTTCCAATCTTCTTCCATTCGGAAATCCATCCATGTTCGGAATATTTTGAAGAGATGCATTTGCATTGTATGCCGGGTCAGTTAATCCCAATACTGCAGCCTGGACCAAACCGAGGTTGCTGAATTTTGGATCATTACGGGGTGTTGGCGGAACTGCCATATTCAGCCGTAACATATCGCCACCATTCGGAAGAAAATTATTAATGAAAGGTTTACCTGTTGCCAAAGGATTGCCACCTTTACCTGTTGCTAACTGGTAAGGTTTTAAGTTGGGTACGCCGGTATTAAAAATGGGCCATAGATCAACGGAGCGGGGTGAGTTGGCAGCGGGTAAAAGAAGATTTCCAAAAATAGCATCATCTAATGCGCTACCAGCCAATGCCGGGTTTCCTTTCAAACCATACAAACCGTTTTGCCCGTTACCAAAACCAAAACCGGTTCCACCAAAAGCACATGCCAGTGAATTTTTCTGAATGCGCAAAGGAGATAATGCCGGAACTGCCGTTCCAAATAAAGCATCATCCATGTAAAGCCCGAGCTCGGGATTATAAAAATGATTCCCAAATACATTTAACCTTGCAAGGTCCTGGTAGGGAGTTAATGAATTCCAGTAATCTTTCATCCCAACAGGCACTATCACTTCATTGGTTAATGGCATACCAAGACGTGAGACCTGTATCCAGGGACCGCTGTTACCATTTCCATTATTATTATTTTCATAATCCTTATAATCTTTTAATACAGATATCTTCTGACGGCTGGCAGATGCCCAAACACCAATTACATAATTTGGATCCAGGATATTGCTTGCCATCGAAACTGGTTTGTGATCTTTCTGCAAAGTGGATATATCGACCTGCAGCGCTATCGTGGACACATTCAAACATTTCAACCCGTCGATAGATTGAGTGCCGGTAGTGCGGGGTGCATCACCCAGGTCAAAAATACCACCGAGGTCAACAAAGAAGGGATCATCTGATGTACCACAAAAAACTTTCTCCCCTGTTGAAGCTGTTTTGATAGCGCTTTGGATCAATGCATCATAGTTGGGAGCATTCAAACCAACGGGGGAATTGATAGAACGAGGGCCAATATTGGGAGGCGGTACCGTTCCGTTGTTCACGATTGTTGCAAAATTTTTACCCCCATCCATGCTTCTTTCCAGTTTGTACGTGGTCTTCAGATTTTGTTTTCCCAAACGGATATTGAAAAAAGTAGTAGGGTCTTCATTCATTTGATCAAATGTGAAGCGGTAGGTAATGTCATCGCCATTGGTAGCAATATTATTATCCACGTGGATCTCATAACGGATATTTTGTCCAAATGAATAATAATTAGGACCGCCCTGTGGCAATTGTCCCGGAACATAACAGGCGATGATCGTTACTTTGTTGGGATCGTCAGGGCTGCGGAAAGCATACAGATCGGTATTATCCGCAAGCGGATCGTTGGCGATCAACGGCGCTTCCCGGTGGCTGGAGGCCAAAGCCCCGAAAGGAAACACATTAATGAACATTGCAGCCAGTACAATGGATGCATAGATCTTTCTTTTCATAAATCATATAGTTTTAATTGTTAAAAAAAACAGTAAGCCTGGGAAATCATAAATGACCACCCTGAAGGATCTATACATCGGTTAAACTAAAAGTCATCAATGGGGTAAGGAATTGCCGGGTCAGGTTATTAATTACGCAGGAAGAAAGTTTGTGGATTTCAAAAACAAAAAAATCGTTTCCCTTAACGGTATTCTGAAAACAACGTTAAATAACAGCACTTAAAAAAACAACGTAAAGTATAGGCAGAATACTGTATTTTTGAGCCTCACAGCTAGCCGTTTTCCTTTAAAAACAATAAGATAGCAATCAGAAACAATCGCCAACGGGAATAAGTTGATGATCGTTCAATTATTTAATTTTCTCCATGAAGGCACTGACAACTCTTACAGACCCGGTATATCATGAACCCAAAAGTTTCAGCCGTTATGAAAAATTCTGGCTGAGATTTTTAAATGATAAAAGAGATCTTCCTTTTATTCATATGCTGACGGCTATTCATATCCTGGTAATACCGGTGGCCATTTTTCTTTATACACCCGTTTTGACCGGCTGGTACTGGTGGCTGGCTTATATCCCCTATTTCTATGTTTCGCAGATGTATTTTAAAGGCCGCTTTGGTTTGATGCTGCATTGTATCAGCCATCGCAAGCCATTTAAAAAAGGATATGTATGGCTCTATAACTATATCGTATGGATCGTTTGTCCTTTTTTCGGTCACACCCCGGAAACCTATTTCGTACATCATATAGGTATGCATCATGTAGAGAATAACATGCCAGACGATGCCAGCAGCACTTTAGCCTATAACCGGGATAGTCTTAGGGGATTTTTCAAATATCTCGGCCGTTTTCTACTCCTTGGATTCGTTGATACTTTCAGTTATATGTTCAAACGGAAAAGAAAGAAATTCTATATGCGCCTCACGTATGGCGAAATGGCCTTTTATTTTTTCTGTATAGCCATGTGTTTTGTAAACCTGAAAGCCACGGTGTTCATTTTCATTATTCCATTTGTGTTTGCCCGGGTGGTCATGATGCTGGGCAATTGGGCACAGCATTCATTCATTGATAAAACAAATCCCGAGGATAATTATACCAGCGCCATTAACTGCATCAATACCAAGTATAACAAAATGTGCTGGAACGATGGCTACCATACGATCCATCATCTTCGCCCGGCCATGCATTACACGGAAATACCCGGGGAGTTCTTAAAACTGCAACATGAGTTTGCCGAAAAAAAATCTTTTGTTTTTGATGGCATTCATTACCTCCACATTTTTGTCTGGCTGATGACCAAACGCTATGATAAGCTGGCCGATAACCTCGTGAATATAGATAATGCTTTTTCCAGCAAAGAAGAAGCCATTGCGCTGATGAAAGAACGAACTAGAAAAATTGATCTTACTGCATAACAAAAGAGGCTGCCAGTAATTTCAACAAAGAGATACGGAGATACAGAGTTGCACAGAGTGGTGATCTCCAATTTTACTCTCTCTGTGTAACTCATCCCGATAATTATCGGGACTGTTACTCTGTGTTTAAATTCTTATTCCTTTTCTTTTTTCAACCCGATCACCGGTACTGCTCTCTCCCGGATCAGCTGGTTGAGTTTTGGAATATCCTCCTCTTTTATCTTCTTCAATTTTGCCAGTTGTACATCGCATTGTTTCGACAGGTCTGCAAATACATCTTTCACCTGTTTACTGGGCGGCATATTGCCGCTATTGGCTGCATCAAAAAGACCGCTGAGTTTATCATTTAAACGTATGGGATAGTTGAGTACATCCTGCCCGCTTTTAGCCTTGGTCTGGTAAAATGTTTCTTCAATGGCGGTAAGTTGTTTATTGATACTGTCGGCCAGTGTTTTTATTTCCTTGATCGAATCTTTTTGCTGTCTTCCTGTAAAATCATTGATCTGTGTCCGCAACGCCCGGATGTCTTTGATCGCTTTTTGCACTTCCGTGAATTTATCGCCAACTTTCACCAGGAAATTAAATTGCTCTTCATATTCTGCCTGGGTTATTTTATAATTGGGGTCGGCCATAAGTGTAAAGCTTCCTTCGGCTGAATCGCTTCCTGCTTTCAGTTTATAATAATATTCTCCCGGCGGCGCTACAACACTTCCCGGCACACCATTCCAGAGTATCATGCCTTCTATTCTTTCAGCTTCGGGATATTGCAAGTTCCATACAAACTGGTTCATGCCTTTTACAATATCCATTTTATCCCTTGCTTCCTTTGCATCGGTGGAATAAGTGCGGATCTCTTTCTTATTCTTATCCATTATTTTGACAGAAGCCTTGATACTGTCTTTTATATCTTTTACATAATAATTAATAACCGCACCATTGGGAGGATTGGCACCGGCATTACGTGCTGCACCAAAGTTGGCAGCAAAAGGACTTCCGGCTATCCGCCAGGCAGGGTTAACAGTGAAGACATGCAAATTCTTATTGCTGATCCCTGTATTCATTTGTTGTATCACACTCAGATCATCGAGCACCCAGAAAGCCCGGCCCTGTGTGGCAACGATCAGGTCGTTATCTTTTATCGTAAGATCAGTAATGGGCACGACAGGAAGATTCAATTGGAATTTTTTCCAGTTAGCACCATCATCATAACTAATATACATTCCATACTCTGTTCCTGCATACAATAACCCCGGTCTTTTGTGGTCTGCCCGCATAGCCCTTGTGAAATGCATCTTATCAATTCCATTTACGATCAGCTTCCATGTTTTTCCATAATCTTCCGTTTTATAGATGTAAGGAGCAAAATCATCACTCTTATACTTTGTACCTACAAAATAAGCCGTTCCTTTTTTGAACGGATCGGTCTCTACACAATTCCACATCATCCACTTCGGGCAATCTTTGGGTGTTACATTCTCCCAGTTCTTTCCGGCGTCCTTGCTTACTGATATCACACCATCATCACTGCCGGTCCATAGCAAGTCCTTTTCCAATGCACTTTCTGTTGCGGTAAAAATGGTACAGTAATATTCCACAGATGTATTATCCTGCGTAATAGGTCCGCCGCTTGATCTTTGTTTGCTTTTATCATTTGTTGTCAGGTCAGGAGAAATTTGCTCCCAGTTTGCTCCTTCATTTTCGGTGACAAACAAAGCATTGCCGGCGCAATACAAACGTTTTGGATTATTGGGTGAAAAGAATATCGGGAAGTTCCATTGAAACCGAAATTTCTGTACATCTGCTCCTGCGCCCATTGGGTTATCCGGCCAAACAGTGATGGCACGGTTCTCCCCTGTTTTATGATCAAGTCTTGAAAGATAACCGCCGTAATTACCCCCATATACAATATCTGTATTCAATGGATCGGCTACTACATAACCGCTTTCGGCTCCGGC
This sequence comes from Chitinophagaceae bacterium, assembly GCA_035318845.1. Classification (GTDB taxonomy): domain Bacteria; phylum Bacteroidota; class Bacteroidia; order Chitinophagales; family Chitinophagaceae; genus JJ008. The sequence goes on along the minus strand of DATHDV010000229.1, from coordinate 13,458 downwards.
AGTTGTTTGCCAATCTTGTTCGGTAATGGCATTACCATAGGTCCTGCTTTTAATTCTTATCGTACTGTTATCCTGCTGGGCGCCAAGAATACGGTAAGGAAAACTGTTATCGGTTGTCACCCGGTAAAACTGTGCCGTCGGCTGGTTCATATACGTACTCCAGTTATTGGCCCCGTCAAAACTGATCTGTGCACCGCCATCATCTGCAATGATCATGCGGTTGCCATCTTCGGGATCGATCCACAGGTCATGATGATCACCATGAGGTGTTGTATTAACCGGCAAAAATGTTTTGCCTCCATCACGGCTCCGCATAAAATTTACATTGGGACAATAAACCGTGTTCTCATTTTTCGGATCGACAAAAACTTTTGAATAATACCATGCCCTTTGCCGGATATTATTATCATTGCTGCCTGCTGTCCATGTTTCGCCGGCATCGGCGCTTACAAACATGCCGCCTTTTTCATTTTCAACCAATGCATATATTTTATCAGGATTGGAAGGAGCTACGGCAACACCGACAATACCCCATACTCCTTTTGGTAATCCTTTATTGCGGGAAATATTTGTCCATGTTTCACCGCCATCCAAACTTTTCCATAAGCCGCTTCCATCGCCGCCACTTTCCATTGAATAAGGAGTTCTTAAAAGCCTCCACATGCCTGCATAAAAAACAGTTGGATTGCCAGGCTCCATTACCAGGTCGCTGCAACCGGTTTGATTATTGATAAAAAGTGTTTTCTTCCATGTCCTTCCTCCATCGGTGGTTTTATAAACTCCTCTTTCATCGTTTGGCCCAAACAAATGACCCATTACTGCCACCCAAACCGTATTCGGATCTCTTGGATGAATAACGATGCGGATGATATGCCGTCCGTCTTTTAATCCAATATTCTTCCATGTTCTTCCGGCATCATCACTTTTCCACATACCTCCAAGACCCTCGCTCACATTTCCACGCATGGTGTTCTCTCCTTCGCCCACATAGACAACATTTTCATCTGAAGGAGCCACGGCAACAGCACCGATACTGCTGCCAAAATATTTATCGGAAACATTTTTCCAGTTGCTGCCGCCATCCGTAGTTTTCCAGACGCCGCCGCCGGTGCCTCCAAAATAAAATGTGTTCTTGTTTTTATACCCACCTGTCACCGCTCCACTGCGCCCGCCGCGCCAGGGACCGATAAGACGGTACTTTGTTTTTGAGAGAAGAACGGAGTCGTCATTTGTTGCAGCTGTTGCCGTCGCAGCAATTGGTTTCTTTTGTGCTGTCGCAGCAAAAAAAGAAAGGAGGCTGGCAAAAAAAAGAAGTTTTTTCATATCGAAGTCGATTAGTGTGGTTGTCCCGATAGCTATCGGGATGAAGTTAGTGATTTACTTTGTACGACGAAGCCATCAGCATATAAAAATTGTCTTTGGTAAAAAGTATGGCGAAGTAGTAACTTTATCCAAATCAAAATCCATGTCATCATTTTCCATCAGCGGTAATCTTGTAGATGTTCACCAGCAAAAGATCTATCCCGCAACTGTAACGGTTGAGAACGGAAAGATCATTTCTATTAAAAAGACTCCCGACTCCCAACTCCCGACTCCCAACTATATTCTTCCAGGTTTCATCGACAGCCATGTCCACATTGAAAGTTCCATGCTGGTTCCATCTGAGTTTGCAAGATTAGCCGTTGTACATGGCACGGTTGCCACCGTAAGCGACCCGCATGAGATCGCCAATGTATGTGGCATGGAAGGTGTGGAATTCATGATCGAAAATGGAAAAACGGTTCCTTTCAAATTTAATTTTGGGGCGCCGAGTTGCGTACCGGCAACGATATTTGAAACCGCGGGTGCAACATTGGATTCAATTGCTGTAGAAAAATTATTAAAACGAGATGAAATAAAATATTTGAGTGAGATGATGAACTTCCCCGGAGTGTTACATGAAGATGAAGAAGTAATGAGGAAGATAGCAGCATCGCATCGTTTAAATAAACCTGTTGATGGTCATGCTCCCGGTCTGCGGGGTGAAGATGCAAAAAAATATATTGCTGCCGGCATAACTACCGATCATGAATGTTTTACTAAAGAAGAAGCGCTGGACAAATTGCAGAATGGCATGAAGATCATCATCCGTGAAGGCAGTGCAGCCAAAAATTTTGAGGCTTTAATAGACCTGCTGCATGATTACCCCAATCAAATGATGTTTTGCAGCGATGATAAGCACCCGGATAGTTTGGTGCTGGGACATATCAACCAGCTTTGTGCAAGGGCTGTTGCTAAGGGCATTGATGTATTCAAAATTTTAAAAGCAGCTTGCATAAATCCCGTCCTTCATTACAAGTTGGATGTTGGATTGTTGGAAGTTGGCGACCCGGCTGATTTTATTGTAGTGAAGGACCTGGAAAAATTTGAAGCCATAAAAACATTTATCAATGGAGAATTGGTTGCAGAGAATGGAATATCAAATATCAAAACTTCAAAATCCGGGTTGATAAACAATTTTTCATGCAGCAAAAAAGAGATCAGGGATTTTGAAGTCCCGCTAGCCACTCCCCAAACCCCCTCCTACGCTAAAGCTGCGGCGGGCAAGCCACTCCCGGTCATAGAAGCTTTAGATGGCCAACTTATTACCAATAGACTTTTTTTTGAGCCCAAAGTAGTTGATAGCAAAATTGTAAGTGATACCGAAAGAGATATTTTAAAAATAGTTGTGGTCAACAGGTACAAAGATGCGCCGGTGGCAAAAGCATTCATTAGAAATTTTGGATTGAAAGATGGGGCTTTAGCTTCCTCTGTCGCACATGACAGTCACAACATAGTAGCCGTGGGTGTGGATGATGAAAGTATCTGCAATGCTGTTAACCTGGTGATCAAACATAAAGGGGGAGTCAGTTTTTGTGATGATGATCTTGAAATGATCGTCCCCTTACCCGTTGCAGGACTAATGAGCAATGAAGACGGATACAAAATTGCTGAACAATATTCTTTGATCGATAAAGCCGTGAAAGATGCCGGTTCAACATTAGGTTCACCATTTATGACACTTTCATTTATGGCATTGCTGGTGATACCGCATTTGAAGTTGAGTGACCTGGGTCTATTTGACGGAGATAGGTTTGAATTTATAAAATAGTTCTTCGCACTGGTTTTCTTTGATTATCGCTTGCAAAATGTACAAGGAGTTGCATAAATTACAGAGTTACCGTCATTTTAAACTCCTCTTTGTGAAATTGAGAAATTCTATACTACTAATTCCCGTGCTTGTAACCGTTTTATCATGCCGCCATAATGTAAAGCGTAAGATATATTCTTCTTCAGAACTGGAAATTATTAGGCAAGAGTTCAGTTTACCAAAGGAAAAGACATTTATGCTCGACACAAATTACATTCCTTATCTTTTTTCGCTTGACACATCAAAATATGCAGACGAGATACAAAATCATTATCAGCCAATTCTGGCAGCCTATTATGATAAGGCAGGGAAATTAATATCCTTTCATATCAACTGTTATGCAGGCCTTGGAGTTAAAGACAAAGATGATTTAAATTGGAATCAACAAAATGCTTTTGCTTCATTTATACCAAAGACGGTTGCTCCAATCGACAGCATTCTTCCTTTACCAAAACATTTACAATTTCTAAAAACGTTCGACAATAAAGCTATAGACACAACTGGGTTCTCAGCTTTTGACTACACCATAATAATTCATTGGGGCAAAAAATGGAGGCCACGAGATTGTCAAAATCTGTTTGCTATTGTGAAACAAAATGCTACACTGGCGAATGACAAAAAGATTAATATCCTTTACGTAAATAATGACAATAATTGGTGATAAAAAACGGCAGGTAACATGGCATTAAAAACCATCTCCCCAAACTTTCACATTCCCTTTTCCATTAACAATACATTGAATTTATGGCCATCCGGATCAGCGAATGCGAAACCATAGTAACCGGTTTTGTCCCGGCCCAACTTGTGAACAATGTCCCCTCCGGCTGCTTTTACTTTATTTTCCCATTCCTTTACTTCCTCCTCAGTTTCCGCGGAAAGTGTGAATATAATTTCACTGCCGTTTTTAGAACCGGGTGTTAAATATTCATCTATTTGCGAGTTCTGTTCAAAAAAATGAATAACGAATTCGTCATCTCCAAAAAGGAAGCTTGCCAGTTTGGGATAGTTGTTGATCTTGTTGGGTTTAAAACCCAATTCGGTATAGAATTGATTGCTGCGTTTTGCATCTTTTACACTGAAATTTGCCCAGATCTTTTTTGCTTTCATGTCAAGAAATTTGAAAATAAAATCCAATAAACATGCCAAAGGAATTTGAAAGATATAGATTTGGCGACAGAATAAACAATGAACTTTTAATCATAAATTTAGCAGTAGTTACTGGCTAATGAGTAATGAAGACAAATAACTTCGACTAACTTGAATTGGATTCCAGCATTTCAAAACTAAAAAATGCCCTGCTTACTTTCTGTTCCATATGGACCAGTTTTATTACTGATCAGCATAGGCGTTATAATTATAATCGTGGCACTAATCAAATTGCGGCAACTTGGGATTGGGATAGGATCCCAAATAGAAAAATTGATTTATTCGTACAATATTTATAAACAAAAAATAAAAGATAGAAAAATTAAGAAGGCCTATGATGAAGGAATACCGCCTGTATTATATTTGCGGGCTTTTCAGAGTGATGGTACAAAGCGTTCAAAAAAAGAAATCATAATTAACGACAACCCAATCAGTTTCTACAAATTTAAAGATCTTAAAATCAATGCAACAGGAAAAGCAGTTTCTTTTAAATATAATTTGGAGCGTTCATTGGCAGAAGCCGCTGGTAACATAGGGCCATTCATTGGAATTGGTGACCCATTTTCAAATACGGGAAACTTTGGAGCCGTGAGACTATACTTTAGCGATGCAGAATGGAAACAAAAGGCATCGATATTTATGGAACAGGCCTCTTTGATAATCGTAAAGATATCGGGCACTTTAAGTCAAGGATTTACCTGGGAAATTGAGGAGATCAGGAGAAGATATCTGGAAAAGACTGTTTTCTGTATTGATATTTATGACAAGGAACAATATGACCGTTTTGTTGTGCTAATGCAAAAGTTCAGGTTGAATTTCCCATCGCAATTTGACATTTTTAGGAACGCTGGCATATACTTTTCTTTCGATCCAAATGGTCAGTATGAGGCATGCGCCCATCTGGATCTGCATAATACTTTTTTAAAATGTCGCCATACCGCAAATAAAAATAAAAAGAACATTAAGGCACTAAAGCGTAACCTGGCTACAAAAGGATAAGCAAAGCTTTACCGTTAAAAACTCTCTCCCCCAACTTTCACATTCCCTTTATAAGCATACAAGGCATTTCTGCATCTCACTAGTAATTAAAGACCCTGCACAGATTTTCCTTGATTCTCACTTACAAAATGTACAAGGAGTTGCTTAAATTACAGAGTTGTGCATATTTTTTGCAATCAACCACTATGTCAAAATATTTGTTACTAATATTGTTAACTGTTTCTGACATTGTTTCTCATGGCCAGGAAACAATAGATACTTCTCTGAGGATAAATCATGTGTTTTCTGTTCAAGAACTAAAACAAGACCTGGCTATTTTAAAAGATAGTTTGCGAATCCTGCATCCTGCACTTTACCGGCATACCTCTAAAGAACTATTTGACGCCGCTTTCAAAACAGCTGATAAAAATGTTGATAAGCCAATGTCTTTATCAGATTTTTATAGTATAGTAGCTCCATTGGCCGGTAAGGTGGGAGACATTCATACGACAGTAGACCTTCCTGATGAATACTACAATCAGCTTGCAACGAAAAGTGATTTATTTCCTTTCGATGTACGGATCATTGATGGAGAAGTTTTTATTGCCAGCAATAACAGCCTGGACAGTACAATTAAGGTGGGTAGTAAAATTTTTTCAATTAATGATCAACCGATCAAAAACGTACTCCAGAAAATGGAGAGTTATTTCTCAGGTGAAGGAGATAATGTCACTTTAAAAATAAGAAGGGTGGAACAACGTTTTGCATTCCAATATCATATTGCTTACGGTTATACAAAAGAGTTTAAAATTCAGTATGCTAAAGCAGGTCAATTACAACAAACAAAGAAAACGTTGGCACTTCCGTTTTTAACTATCAGAGCAAACAGAGTTAAAAATCAAATTGATTATCCTTATCTCAAACCGCTCTTTGTTCAACCGCCTTATCTGACACTATCTATCAAAAAAGAAAAACAAACAGCTATCCTTACTATAAAATGGTTTCAAGATGATGTACTTGAAGGTGTGGGAGAAAGGTTTAAACCCTTTATTGATTCCGCTTTTCTCGAAATCAACAAAGCAAATATTAGAAATTTAGTTATTGATATTAGAAAAAATGAAGGTGGGCAACCTGAGAATGCAAGCTATTTGTACTCGTACCTTACGAACAAACCCTTTAATTTCTTTCAATTCCTGGAAGCAAATAAGAAAACCCATGAGAATGATATCAAAAAAGGGGTGGTTTACTCATATATGAAAGATTCTGGTAAGTATAGGACACGGGATTCTTCAATGGCAGTAAAATTTCCAACATATTTTGGGTTCAATATACAACAGCCGCAGGCAAATAATTTTGCCGGTAATGTATTTGTGTTGATAGACGGCCTGACCATTTCGGCTGCTCCACAATTTGCATCTCTTGTTAAACTAAATAAAAGAGGGATGTTGATTGGAGAAGAAGCACCCGGATCGTTATACGGAGGTTCCGGCAGAGGTTATGCCTATTTCTTGTTACCCAATACGAGGATTCTAACAATGATTTCCCTTTATAGAGTAGTTATTGCTAATGAAAAAAATAAATTAAAAGATATTCGTATAGTTCCGAATTATAGAGCGACCAGTTCAATTGATGATTTACTTAATGGTATCGACAAGGAAATGGAGCTCACCATGAAGCTGATAGGCGCAAATAAATAAAACTGTGCACAACACCCGGTTTTGTGCTACCAGCTTTCCGGGCCCTGATGCCTGGATGCGCAAATCCATGGCCGTTAAAAAAACATCCCCCCAACTTTCACATTCCCTTAATAAGCATTCAAAGCATTTCTGCATCTCATTAGTAACAAAGACCCTTGCAGGGTTGACATAGTGTAGAAAGAAAAGGGTCGGAACAAGTAAAAGCCCTTATTATGAAACAAACTCTACACATTTCTGCCTCTTTTGACCAGCCTGAATTTGTTCAGAACCTCGTAGAACGGTTAGCCTACCGCAGGTATGAGCTGGGTTTTGATAAACAAAGAATGCCCCCGGGTTTTAAAGCCCTGGAAACCTCCTCTACAGAAACTTATGTAACCGGTACACTGGCTCTTGATTTCCCAGCCGATAATGAATCCGGTTCAGAAAGGATCAATATGCCTTTTATAACTGCCTTCCTGTTTACCTGTATCAAAGGCAAAAGCGATCCTTACCAGTTGATCTGGAGCAGTTCATTGTCCTGATCCCGATTGTGTCGGGCAGGCCCGTTTTTGATCCGCCCCTTTTCACCCCGCCATTCCTGCCACTCACCGATTTCAGGGGGTCTATCACCCATTCACTATTGACCATTCACTATTCAGCTCATAGTTTTGAGTAAAATTTAATTATCATGTCAGATCATGAAAGCAGAAGAGAAGAAAGAAGAAAAATGAGGGAAGAATGGAGAGCAAAGTTCCGCGACAGGCGCGGCTATATGATGGACGGGAGTCATATGAGAGGATATGGCTGGACCGGCGTCCTGCTCCTGCTCATCGGTATTGTGGCTTTGCTGAAAGCAGCACTGGTGCCGATCCCTTATTGGGTATATAGTTGGCCCATGCTCCTGATAGTAATAGGTGTTTTTGTCGGTATCCGTCATGGATTTCGCGGTATGTCCTGGGTAATAATGATACTTATTGGAGGAGCATTTTTAGCTGACCATATTTATCCTGATTTTGAAATGCGCCGTTACACCTGGCCCCTTATACTCATCTTCCTGGGTTTAGTATTTATCCTAAGACCCCGCCGCCGCTGGCAATGCGACCCGGATGAAAAAAAAAATCCTGCTCCGGGTATGCCACCGACCGAACCGGTGAACAACCCTGAGGAGAATTACAGTAAAGAAGATTTTGTAAATGCCACTTCGGTATTTGGCGGCACGAAAAGAAATGTTATCTCCAAGAATTTTAAAGGCGGCGACCTCTTAAGTATTTTCGGCGGCACTGAACTGGACCTTACGAGAGCTGATCTGAACGGAACAGCAACACTTGAACTCATCACCATGTTTGGCGGTACCAAACTCATTATTCCTTCTAACTGGACCATCAAATCACAGGCTGCCGTCATCTTTGGAAGCATTGAAGACAAACGATCCATTACGCCGACCGCAGATGGAACTGAAAAGATATTGCTGTTAAAAGGAACTGTGATGTTCGGAGGGGTGGACATTAAAAGTTATTGAAAAAGTTCCGGTGATAAAAACATACTTGTCACCGGCGCACCAAAAACCAACAACCATGAACTGGTACCTAGCAAAGATCGTTTACCAGATTGTTAGCGGCGATGGCCGGCACACCGCACAGTTTGATGAGCAACTCCGCCTGATCAGCGCTGATAAAAAAGAGGAAGCTTTACTGAAAGCACAATTACTCGGAAGCCGGGGTGAAGAAATGTTTTTCAATAACAACCAGCAGGTCGTGTATTGGCAGTTTGTTAATGTAAGTGAACTGTATAAGTTAAGCGAACTGACCGATGGCGCTGAATTGTATTCGAGGATCGAAGAAAAGGATAATGCTGCAGCTTATATTGATATCATACATAAAAAAGCAGCAGGGATCCTTTCCTCCGATACCTCCGAAATTTTACAACTGGTATAATTATAACATGTCAACCTCACCACTTTCCACGAGCCGGTTCCGCATCCTCTTTATCATTGGCTGGCTGGCCATCATGGCCGATCATGCGATCGTGTTGCATTGGTTTGGCCTGGACTGGAATATTTCCATCATTGACAGTCTTGTAAGCAACACACTTCTCTTATTGGCCGGACTGCTGGTAATGAATACTCTCCGCTACTACCTGCCACGCAGAGAACGATACATACACCTCCTTGCATGGGGCATATTTCTTACCATTGTCATCATATTACTCGATGGCTGGATATTACGATCCATTTTTGCCAATGACATAAATTATATTCTTTTATTGCATCACTCGCTGGTCGTAAGGATAAGCCTTGACTTCTTATTGCTCTGCTGTCTTATCCTTGTCAGTGTATTATGGTATCACCAACTGGAGATCAAAGAACAGGATGAAATAAAAAAGGACGCAGAAAAACTGGCGAAGGAAGCCGAGCTCTTCAAACTGCGCCAGCAATTGCAACCACATTTTTTATTCAACAGTTTGAATTCGATCAATGCTTTGATCGGTTCAAGACCCGAAGAAGCAAGAAAGATGGTGCAGCAATTATCAGATTTTTTACGGGGTACTATTAAAAAAGAAGAAACACAATGGGTGACCATGCAGGAAGAACTGCAATACCTTCAATTGTATCTTGACATTGAAAAAGTAAGATTTGGGAACAGGCTGGAAACAGAAATTGAAACAGATGATACAACCAGCCAGTTAAAGTTACCGGCGCTGCTGCTGCAACCCATTGTAGAAAATGCGATCAAATTCGGGTTATATGACACTACCGGTGAGACCGTCATTAGAATTATTGCCGCAAAGGAAGATAATAACCTGCTGATAACGGTGCAGAATCCATTTGACCCCGAAACATCTTCACCGCAACAGGGAACGGGTTTTGGATTAAAATCGGTACAGCGCAGGTTGTATTTATTATTTGCAAGGAACGACCTGCTTAACACACAGGTAAAAGAAAATATCTTTACAACCATTGTAAAAATTCCGCAGGTGTCTGACGTCCCGAAGAGCGTCTGACACATTTAACGTGTCAGACACCCTTTAAGGTGTCAGACACAGCAAAAAACATTAAACTAAAAAGACCCCTTTAAAGGTGTCAGACAAATATGAGCAAAGTAATTATTATCGACGATGAGCCTTTGGCAAGAAGCATTATTAAAGAGTTCTTGCAAAAACACCCGCAACTGCAGTTAATGCAGGAATGCGGTGATGGTTTTGAAGGTGTAAAAGCCATTCAGCAGCACCAGCCAGATCTTATTTTCTTAGATATTCAAATGCCCAAGATCAATGGGTTTGAAATGCTGGAACTATTGGAGCATACGCCTGCTGTTATTTTCACCACGGCCTTTGATGAATATGCTATCAAGGCTTTTGAAGCACATGCCATTGATTATTTATTAAAACCATTTAACCAGGAACGGTTTGATAAGGCGCTGGCAAAATGGAATGAGCAAAAACCGGCGAGTTCTGAAAAAGCGACACAGGAACTTTTAGAGACCGCTTCGCATTCCCCGGCGCAAAGTCAGCGTATCGTTATTAAAGATGGCAGCAAAATAAAAATTATCCCTGTACATGATGTACAGTACCTGGAAGCAGCAGATGATTATGTAAAGATCCACAGCAAGGACGGATATTTTTTGAAGAACAAAACGATGAATCATTTTGAACAGGTGCTGGATGGGCAGCAATTTGTCCGCAGTCACCGTTCTTATATTGTAAATGTGCAACAGATCACCAGGATCGATCCGTATGAAAAAGATGGTCATGTCGCCATCCTGCGTTCAGGTGTGAAAGTGCCGGTGAGCAGGAGTGGCTATGGGAAATTGAAAGAAATATTGGGGTTATAAATCTTAATTAAAAATTTTAATTAAAGATTTAGTTAACAGGATAAACTGTTTTGATTCCTCAAGATCAATCGTATTTTCAGACAAGCGAAAAAGGCACTGAGTTTTAGAGATCTCTATCTCCAAATCCGGAAATCGGGCAAGGTCATCTAATGGCTTATTATCAAATAAAGAAATCAGTTTCTCTTTATCTTTTGTCACAACATGAAACATATTTGAAAACTTCTTTTGATTTTTAAAATCAACATCCCCTTTTACAAACCAATCAACCATTCTATCTTTAAGAGTTTCTTTATATATATATGTAAGCGGAAATTCCTTTCTCGTTTGAATAAGACCAAGTAAGCAATGCTTCTCGCCATCTCCGCTTATCGATATTTTTGGATGAGCTGGATCGTATTCAACCAGCAGGACAGTCAACTGCTGACTATTATCTGCAGAACTATAAAATGAAATATCATAAATATCCCTGATTGTTTTAATAATTTCAAAAGACCCGATCTCTGGTTTCTGTTCAGCCACTTTCAAAGAAAACTCCTGGTTAATGATTTCGGTGCAGGTTTTTATCATTTCGAAATATTCTTCTGCTTCTTTTTTTCCTTCCCGGATTTCTTCATCATCTCCAAATATGTCTTTTACATCCTGAATTTCTTCCTCATCAGCAGATATGTCATTTACATCATCTTCCATCAGTGTTTTTTATCAGCATTCTTTCTCCAATACAGAAACGATCTTTCCATAAAACTCTCTTGCCCGTTGCGGCGTACTGCCAATACAAACAACACCCAGTTTTCCATATTGTGATAAGGCACCGATCAAATGGAACATAATACCTTCCTGTGAACTCCCGTCATAGTGCAAATCATTCATCATGGCGATATCGATCAGGTCATGCGGGCTGATGCCTTTGTACCTGTTGCTCCTCAGGTTATCGGAACAGAAATAATAACGGATAAGATGTCCTTTGGATGTATAATACAATCCTTCTTCATCATTGTATTTTCCATCTGTTAAGAACTGCAGCATCAGGAACGGATGCGTGGTGCCTCCTTTCCGAAGGTTGATCTCGATCGGGTAATGTTTCCAACCATCTTTTTCTTTCACTGAAATAAAATCCACGGCAAAGCGACCCATTACTCCTTTATCTTTTAAAGCCTCTGCCACCAGCTTGCCCATTTTTCCCAATTCAATAGCATATTCGTTGGAGGCAGGGAAATGTGCACCGATATAAACCTGCCCGCTTTCGCCACCCAATTCCTGGTCGTGCGTGGAAATGATCTCGCAATGTCCCGTTGGTGTGACCCTGCATTGCACTGATGGCGATTCTTTCTGATCTCCTTCGAGGAATTCTTCAACAATGCCACCCATGCTTTTATATTTTTGTAAAAACATGGCATAAGAAAGATCAGGAGCCACCATTTTTAATTTTTCTTTCAGGTTTTCTTTTACCCATGTTTTCAGATCATTGGCAAGCTCTGAACCGGCATAAGAGAAAATTGCATTACCGTCGCCGGAAAAACCGTCATTTACTTTTACAACTCCTTTCCGCAAAGCCGGGTTTTGTTCTTTCATTTTAGTCAGCCCCTTGATAATATCTTCCTCGGTATGCAGGTCTTCAAACCCGGGTGCAACATTAAGACCGCATTCCCGGAATATTTTACGGCCATTACTTTTGCTTCCTAATTCGTACAGGTCGGGATCACAACCATATATCGGCACCTGCAATTGCACGGCCAATGATCTTTCATACGGCGTAACGTTGAAACAGGACATATGCGCTTCATGATCCGGCGGAATAAAATCTTTGATGCGCTGAATTAGTCTTGGCCGTTCCAGGATCTTCTTTGTCAATGGAGTTGAAGAAGAATCATGACAACTCAATAAGGTCAATCTTCTTAAAGCATGATAACCTGTAACACCCGGAAGCATATGGAGGTAATAATCTATGATGACAGGATCGATGGTTTCGCTGGTAACATAGATCACATTGGTGCGGGGCATACGAAGCAACATCAGCATGCAAAGCATCCGTTCCTCATAATGATTGATACCGGATATCTTGGAAAGGATTTCTTCATCCATGGTAAGGGATGGAATGATGATAACCGTCCGGGGCGCCCTATTATCAGGAAATATATGTTCAAACTGCATGATAAAACGATCCTGCAATTTTTTAAACTGCAATACTTCCGCTACAGAACCTTGTTCCGGCAAATGTGAATGCCCGTTGGTTGCCGGTGAAGTTTTTTTAACCTCTTCCATTAGATAAATGATTTTTTTCAAATATGATCATGCTTCCTGGCCTGTCCACAAAGCCCCGCCGATACTGTCTCTCGCAGCTCCGGTTACGGAAGATAAGACATTATTTTCCTGTCGCCAACGCAGTACGCCGACAAAGGCCATAATTAATGCCTCCTTATAATTTACCAGGTTCGCATCAGGAATGACGACTTCAATACCTGCCTGTCCGGTAGGCAGGTTCAATTCTTTTAAGCGATCTGTTATCCTGTTGATCAAAAATTTATTGAATGCGCCTCCGCCGGTAGCGAGAAGTTGCTGGTTGCTGGTTCCTGGTTGCTGGTTGCTGGTTCCTGGTTCCTGGTTGCTGGTTCCTGGTTGCTGGTTATTTAAATTTGAAATAGCATCACTGATTTGTACCGCA